>NZ_JBHVEU010000014.1:0-46872 GCF_042802075.1 Kitasatospora sp. NPDC057518 | reverse complement strand
GCACCGGACCCTGTCCGACTCTGGAGCGCCAGGCCCGGGTTGCACGGACTCTTCCTACTGAAAGTAGGACGTGCTCTGGTAGCACCACTGACGCCTGACGAGGAATCCCTCCCTCGCGACGAGAAGTACAGTACCAGCTCCGTGATCATCCACCGAACCGGAGGGGAACCCCGCATGACGAGCGCTCGACCCGAGGCCGGTCCGCCTGCCGCCCCGACTGCCGCTCCGTACGCGGAAGGGCGGCTGATGGACGTCCACCACCCGGCCGCCGGCACCGCCGGACCGGCTCCCGTCGTCCTGCTCTGGCACGGCAACGGCCCGAACGAGCGCGACGTGCTGCGGCCGCTGGCCCGGGAGGCCGCCGGGCTGGGGCTGCTGGTGCTCGTCCCGGACTGGAGCTCCGAGCAGCCGGACCGCGGCGGCGCCGAACTGCTCGCCTCGCTGGCCCAGGCCCGCCGGATCGCCGCCGAGCACGGCGGGGACCCGGCCCGCTTCGTGCTGGCCGGCTGGTCGATGGGCGGCCGCGAGGCGATAGCCGTGGCCACCCACCCGGACACCCCCGCCGAGCTACGGCCCGTCGCCGCCGTCGGCATCGCCTCGCACTACTCGACCACGGCCGTCACCACCGGCGAGGCCCCGCTCGACCACCTGACCGCCGGCCCGTCCCCCGTCCCGCTCTGGCTGGTCCACGGCACGGCGGACGGGATCGTGGACATCGAGCACACCCGGCGGTTGAGCGCTGCTCTGACAAAGCAGCGCTCGGCGGTACGGACCCTCGAACTGCCCACCGACCACGCCGGCGTGGTGATGACCGCCTACCACCCCGAGGCCGGCCGCTGCCTCCCGGCCACCGACGCCGACACCCTGGCCGCCGGCCGGCGGACCGCCGCCGTCCTCGCCGAGGCGGCCGGGCCGGCCTGACCTCAGTTCCCCGCCGCCGGCTCCCGCAGCCCGCCACCGCGCTCCAGGGCCTCCAGCTCGCGCTGCAGCGGCGGACGCGGGACAGCCAGGACCGGGCAGGCGGCATGCCGGACGCAGTAGGCGGTGACCGAGGGGTGCACCAGTCGGGCGAGGCGGCCGCGCTCCCGTCCGGCGCCGAGGACGAGCAGGTCACCGGGCCGGTCCGCGCACCGCACCAGCGTGTGGCCGGTGTCGCCGCGGACGGCCTGGCAGCGCAGCCGGACACCCGCGTGGCGTCCGGCGAAGGCCTCGTCGAGGGCCTGCCGCAGCCGGGCCACGGCGGCGTCGCGGCCGGCCTCGATCACCGGCGGGCACGGGGTTCGGCGGTAGCCGAGTTCGTCACCGGGCGGGGTCCAGCAGAGCACCGCGAGCACCTCGACGTCCGAGCGACGGGCCTCGGCCACCGCGCGGTGCAGCGCGGCGAGGCTGCCCAACGAGCCACTGATGCCGACCACGATCCGGCCCCCGTCCGCACCACTGTCCGTCATGGCCCGCCCTGCCTCTCCGTCCGCCCGCGCGCCCGGGTGCCCTCGCACCGGGCCGGGCCGGACCGCGCCGATTCCACCCCAGCAAAGCGGCCCGCGCCCGTACGGCCACGGGCCGTTGACGCGGCTCTGACGCGGGGCCCGTCCTTCCGTACGCGTCCCTGATGCGGCACGGGCGGAAGCAGGCTCGGGCTCGCGGCGGGCTCGGGCTCAGGAGGGCCCGGGCTCAGGAGGGCTCCGGCTGCTCCGCCTCCCAGAGGTCCGCGAACATCCGGTCCAGGTGCTCCTCCCCGATCGGCGGGACCGGCAGCGGGTGGGTGGCCTGGGCGCGGAAGCCGTCGAGCAGCAGGGCCAGGTAGCGGCGCCAGAGGTCGGGGCGCAGCTCGGTGGCGGCCGGCAGGGCGCGGCAGAGCGGGCCGAGCAGGAAGAGCAGGTCCATGGTGACGACGTCGCGGCGCATGGTGCCCTGCTCCTGGGCGCGGGCGATCAGGGCGCCGACGGTGGCGGCGTGCCCGCGGCTGATCTCGATCATCCCCGGGATGGTCGGGATGGCCTGGGTGACCAGGTCGTTGATGCCCCGGTCGGCGGCGACCAGTTCGAAGATCCGCCCGAAGTACCGTTCGAGGCCGGTCCAGGCGTCCGCGTCGGCGAGCGCCTCCTC
Source organism: Kitasatospora sp. NPDC057518 (assembly GCF_042802075.1). Classification (NCBI taxonomy): domain Bacteria; kingdom Bacillati; phylum Actinomycetota; class Actinomycetes; order Kitasatosporales; family Streptomycetaceae; genus Kitasatospora; species Kitasatospora sp. NPDC057518. The sequence continues at coordinate 44,766 of NZ_JBHVEU010000014.1, read as the reverse complement.
GCCCGCGGCGGCCAGGCCGCCCCCGGCGTCCGCGAACACCTCGCCGATCAGCGCCTCGCGGGTCGGGAAGTGCCGGTAGAGGGTGGCGTTGCCGACGCCCGCCTCCTTGGCGATCTGGTCCAGCGGCACGTCCAGGCCGTGCCGGGAGAACATGTCGCGGGCGGCGGCGAGCAGGAGGTCGCGGTTGCGCTGCGCGTCACGCCGGAGCCGCCCCGGGGGGTTCGCGCTGCTCGGTGGTGCCATGCCCCCGACCCTAGCAAGCGGCGGGCGGATCCACCCCGTCCCGCCTCCGCCCCCGTCGGCCCGCTCAACTACCCTGTGGGGTTCGCGAGATGGACGGTACGCGGGCGTAGCACGGCACGCCGGCGCGAAGGGGGAGCAGGACGATGGCCACGGTGACGGAACTGCGGTACTACCCGGTGAAGGGCTGCGCGGGGGTGGCGGCCGCGCAGGCGGAGCTCACCCGGGCCGGGCTGGCCCACGACCGGGCGTTCATGGTGGTGGACGAGGAGGGCGTGTTCCGCTCCCAGCGCCGGGACCCGGTGCTGGCCACCGTCCGCCCGACGGTGGCGGAGGACGGCCGTTCGCTGACCCTGGCCGCCCCGGGGACGGAGCCGGTGTCGGTCCCGGTGGACACCGGGGGCCCGCGCCGCGAGGTGCGGCTGTTCGGCGCGCCGTTCTTCGGCATCGACCAGGGCGAGGAGGCCGCCGACTGGCTCTCCGGGGTGCTGGGCGCGCGCAGCCGGCTGGTCCGGGTGCCGCCGGAGCACGACCGGGTGACCGACGGGCTGGTCCCGGGCACCTCGGGCTACGCGGACAGCTGCGCCGTGCACCTGGTGTCGCGCTCCTCGCTGGAGTACTTCAACGAGCTCTCCGGCACTCCGCCGCTGCCGATGGACCGGTTCCGCCCGAACGTGGTGGTGGACGGCTGGTCCGAACCGCACACCGAGGACCTGGCCCGCCGGATCGAGGTGGGCGGGGCCGAACTGGGCTACGCCAAGCTCGCGATCCGCTGCGCCGTGACGATGGTGGACCAGTCCCACGGCACCAAGGCGGGCCCGGAGCCGCTGCGCACGCTGGCCCGGTACCGCCGGGCGGCGGCGGGCGGGGTGGCGTTCGGCAGCAAGTTCGCGGTGCTGCGGCCCGGCACGCTGCGGGTGGGGGACGAGCTGGCGGTGGGCGCCTGGGGGCCGTCCGAGCTCTGAGCCCGGGGGCGGCCGTAGCGACTACGGCTACGGTTACGGCCGCACGGCGGTGACCTCGGCGGGGAAGCTGGCCGAGGCCACCGTCGTGTCGGAGCGTCCGGGGACGGCCCCGGGGTGATCAGCGGACGGTCAGCAGGTCTGGTCGATCAGCGAGAACGTGGCGTAGTGGTCGCCGGTGTAGTAGTCCTCCTGGCTGGCCTGCCCGGTCACGATCCGGCGGGCGCCGCGGGTCGGGGAGCCCGGGGTGATGACGGTGTACTCGTGGTAGTAGCCGTAGGACTCGCTGGGCAGGACGCCCTCCCGGTTCTGGAAGACCACCCCGTCCTGGGAGTAGGGGAACGGTCCGCCGGAGGCGATCAGGTTGAGGGTGTCGGTGGCCTGCGACGGGAGGGCGGAGAGGCAGACCGAGCCGCTCACGTCGGCGTGCGCCTCGGTGGCGACGGCGACCGGGGCGAGGGTCATCAGGGCGACGGCGGTGACGGCGGCGGCGCGGGTCTTCCACGCGCGTAGAGTGCGAGTCATGTCCACCAGTCTGACGAGACACCGTCAGCTCCGGAAGCCCTCAGAAAAACTATTAACCAGCGAGTAACTACCCTTTACCTACGAGGACTTGAGCCGTACGCCGAGCCCCGCACCCCTCCCCCGGAGCCGTCCGCGAAACGCCCACGAACCGCCCGTCCAGCGCAAGGGTCGACCGCCATCGAACTCATGTCGGAGCTGTCCCGACCGGACCGTGCCGCATAGAGTGCCGCCTAGCCGGACGGATCACGGCGGGGCCGGGACAACCGCCGGAGCAATCACCGGAACGATCGCCGGAACGACTCTGACGGGGTGGGCATGGGTACGGGCTCGGGCACGGCACTGACGGCCCACCAGCTGATCGGCCTACTGGTGGATCCGGGCGGCTTCCGCGGCTGGGACGAGCCACCGGCCGTCGACCGGCCCGACCCCGGCTACCGCGCCTCCCTCGACCGCGCCCGCGAGCGCACCGGCCTGGACGAGGCCGTCCTCACCGGCGTCGGCTCGATCGACGGCCGGCCGGTCGCCCTCATCGCCTCCGAGTTCGGCTTCCTCGGCGGCTCGATCGGCGTCGCCACCGCCGAGCGGATCACCCGCGCCGTCGAGCGCGCCACCGCCGAGCGGCTGCCGCTGCTCGCCCTGCCCGTCTCCGGCGGGACGCGGATGCAGGAGGGCTCGGCGGCCTTCCTCTGCATGCTGCGGATCACCGCCGCCGTCCAGGCGCACCGCGCCGCCGGCCTCCCCTACCTCACCTACCTGCGCAACCCCACCATGGGCGGGGTCTTCGCCTCCTGGGGAACGCTCGGACAACTGGTCCTCGCCGAGCCCGGCGCCCGGCTCGGCTTCCTCGGCCCGCGCGTGTACGAGGAGCTGCGCGGCGTGGAACTGCCGCCGGACGTCCAGCGGGCCGAGACCCTCGCCGGCCAGGGACTGGTGGACGCCGTCGTATCGCCGCAGGAGCTGCGCGAGCTGCTCCGCCGCACCCTCGCCGTCCTCGCCGCCGCACCGCCGTCCCCTCCTACGGACCCCACCGCCTCTCCGACCCCCGCGCCCGTCCCCACTCACGGGCACCCCGACGCCTGGGACTCCGTCCTCCGCACCCGGCGCCCCGACCGCCCGGGCACCCGCGAGCTGCTGCGGCACACCGCCGAGGAGCTGGTGCTGCTGGACGCCCCCGGCGGGCGCGGCGGCGCACTGGTCCGGGCACTGGCCCTGCTCGGCGGCCGGCCCGTCCTGGTCGTCGGCCAGCAGCGGCAGACCCCCGAGCACGAGCGCCCCTTCACCGCCGCCGACCTGCGGGCCGTACGGCGCACCGCGCGCCTGGCCGAGCAGCTCGGACTGCCGCTGGTCACCGTGGTGGACACGGCCGGTGCCGAGCTGTCCGCCCAGGCCGAGCTGGACGGCATCGCGGTGGAGATCGCCCACTGCCTGACCACCCTGCTCGCGCTGCGCACCCCCGTCCTGGCCGTGCTGCTCGGCCAGGGCTCGGGCGGCGGGGCGCTCGCCCTGCTCCCGGCGGACCGGGTGATCGCCGCCGAGCACGCCTGGCTGGCGCCGCTGCCGCCGGAGGGCGCCTCGGCGATCGTCCACCGGGACGGCGCGCACGCCGCCGAGCTGGCCCGCGCCCAGGGGATCGGGGCGCACCGGCTGGCCGAGGTCGGGCTGGTCGACGAGGTGGTCCCGGAGCTACCGGACGCCGCCGAGGAGCCGGCGGCCTTCTGCGCCCGGCTCGGGCAGGCGGTCGGCGCGGCGCTCGGCGCCCTGTCGGCGACCACCGAAGCGGACCGGCTCGCGGACCGGGCCGTCCGGCACCGACGGCTGGGCGACCTCCGTTAGGACCCGCCTCCCACCTCCTGCCGCTCGGCGCGGCGGTGTGGCGCCGGTCCCGCCGCTCGGGTGTGGCGCCGGTCTCAGCGCGGGGTTGATCGTCTGTACCCACCGTGCTTCGACCGGGCCGGCGAGTGACGCCCGCCGAGCCCCGCACGGTGAGTGCGCTCACACGTGATCAACACCCACGACGGGCGGTAGTAGACGCCCTCGGAACGCCCGCGCCACTCCGACACCCCCCGCGTTCGCGCAGCTCACCCCCGCTCCGCACGCTCCGCGCGACCGCCCCTTCGAATCCACGGCGGCCCCTTCCGTACGACCGTGGGTCGTACCGAGGGGGTCTTGGCGGGGGCCGATGCCGTCTGCCAACAATGGCTCAGTCGTCAGCCGCACCGGCACCTGTCCCGCCGGTGAACGGCTTGCTGCCGGGTCACGACCCCGCGACCGTTACGGCCCCTGTCCGGCCGAGGTCCGCGGCGGGGAGTGACCCGGCCCAACCCGATTGAGGTCCTGCTCTTTATGCCCGCTTTCAAGCTCCGTATGCGTACCTCCGCCGCGATCCTCGCCGGCGCCGCCGGTCTGACCGCCCTGGGCGCGGGTGTCCTGCCCGCCACCGCGAACGCCGCCACCGCCTCCCCGCAGGCCATCGCCGCCCAGATCGTCCCGGCCAACCAGCTGGCTTCCTTCAGCCAGATCATCGCCCACGAGTCGAGCTGGAACGTGTCCGCGACCAACGCGAGCTCCGGCGCGTACGGCCTGGCCCAGGCGCTGCCGGGCTCCAAGATGGCCTCGGCGGGCTCGGACTGGAAGACCAACCCGGCCACCCAGATCAAGTGGGCGCTGGACTACATGAACACCCGCTACGGCAGCCCGAACGCCGCCTGGAACTTCTGGCAGGCCAACCACTGGTACTAAGCCGACCCCATCGGCCCACCAGCCTCCGACCGTCACCTGACCACTCCCCCTCACCCCGGGGGTCGGACAGGGACCACCGGGGTGCCCGAGAGGGCCCGGACCCGCGCGATCCGCGTGGTCCGGGCCCTCTTGTGGTTCTCCGACGCCCGTGGGCGGCGGGCTCTCGGGCTCCGACTCCTTGGGCCCCGGCTCCTTGGGCCCCGGTTCCTTGGCCCCCGGCTCGGGGACTACAGCTCGTGGACTACAGCTCGCCGGTGAGTCCGAGCAGCTCGCGCATCCGCGCGTACTTGGCGGCCAGCCGCTCGGCGGTCGCCGGGTCCAGCACGGCGAGGCGGGCCGGATCGGAGTTGTGCGCCAGGTCCGCGCGCTTGACCAGCAGCGCGCCCGGCGTGGCCAGGATGCGAGCCGTGTACTCCTCGACCGGCTCGTCCCGGCGCCGGGTGAGCGCGTCCACGATCGCCTTGGTCTCCTCCGGCAGCGCGGCCCCGGCCAGCCACTCCCGGCTCAGCCGGTCGTCCTCGACGGTGTCGTGCAGCCAGCCCGCCGCGACCTGCGCCGCGCTGCCGCCGCGCGCCGCCGCCCCGTGGGCGACCGCCGCGATGTGCTCGCCGTACGGGTGGCCGTTCTTGTCCACCTGCCCCCGGTGGGCCCGGCGCGCGATCGCCTCCACCTCGGACAGGCTCAGGTACTGGTCCTCCATCGGCTCATCGTAGGCCCGGGCGGTCGGCGTCGCTCCGGGCGGTCGGCCTCGTCCCTGGCGGTCGGCCGCGTTCCTTGGCGGTCGGCCTCGTGCCTGGCCCGCCGATCCCGCCGATCCCGCCGACGGCCCGACCCGGCTGGCGTGCCCGCGACAGACCCGTTGATCACCTCGCCGACGGCCACTGGTTTACTGCCCCGGGGGTTCATGGGCTTCGGGGGGTCACCGCGCTCGGGAGTCGGCGCCCCCGACGGGAGACCCCCGTCGCACCGGCAGATCCGCCCGAGCGATCCGAGGAACCATGCCAGCCCTGCACCCCCTGCTGTCCGCCTTCGCGCCGATCTGGGCGCTCACCGGCGTCGGCTACGTCGTCGGCCGCACCGGGCTGCTCGGGCCGCAGGCCGAGACGGTGCTCAACCGGTTCGTCTTCCACGTGGCGATGCCGGCCGCGCTGTTCCTGATGATCGCCCGCACCCCGCTGGACCGCTTCGCCAACGCCTCGATGCTCGCCTTCACCGCGGGCACGGTGGTCACGATCGGCCTCGGTCTGCTCGTCGGGCGGCTGCTGTTCCACCGCAAACCCGGCGAACTGGCCGTCGGCGCGATGGCCTCCGGCTACGTCAACTCGGCCAACCTCGGCATCCCGGTGACCATGCAGGTCCTCGGCGACGCCTCCTTCGTGGCGCCCGTGGTGCTGTTCCAGATCCTGGTGGTCACCCCCGCCGTCCTGGCCGTCCTGGACGGCGGCGCGGCCGGGCGGCGGGCGCTGCTCACCCTGCCCGTCCGCAATCCGATCCTGCTGGCCACCGCCCTGGGCGCCCTCGCCTCGGCGACCGGCGTGCACCTGCCCGCCGAGCTGAACCGTTCCTGCGAACTGCTCGGCGGCGCCGGCGTCCCGACCGCGCTGATCACCCTCGGCATATCGCTGCACAACCGCCCGCCGGCGGAGGGCCGTCCGCGCCGCACCGAGGTCGGGCTGACCGTCGCGCTCAAGACCCTGGTCCAGCCGCTGGTGGCCCTCGCCGTGGCCGGCCCGCTGCTCCACCTGCCCGCGCACCAACTGCTCACCGTGGTGCTGTTCTCCGCGCTGCCCACCGCACAGAACGTGTACACCTACGCCCGCGAGTACCGGCAGGGCATCGCCCTCGCGCGGGACGCGGTGCTCTGGTCGACGCTGGTGTCGATGGCGACGCTGTCGGTGATCAGCTGGACTCTCGGCCCCGCGTAGCCCCGGCCCTCCCTGGACACTCAGTTCTCCCGGGCGGCCGCCACCACCCCGGTCATCGCCGTCAGGAAGCGCCGGGCCGTGTCCAGCTCCGCCGGCTCGAACTGCCGCATCGCCGCGACCAGATCGCCGATCAGCCCGCCGAAGAAGCCCTCCCCCAGCTCCATCGCCCGCTCCTCCACCAGCAGCCGCACCCGGCGCCGGTCCCGCGGGTCCCGCTCGCGCCGGATCAGCCCGAGCCGCTCCAGCCGGTCCACCAGGCCGGTGGTGCCCGCCGAGTTCAGCCCCAGCGCCTCGCCGAGCCGGCCCGGGGTGACCACCTCCCCGGCCCTGGCCGCGTCCAGCAGGTGGATCAGCGCCCGCAGATCGGTCGGATGCAGACCGTTGCGAGCCGCGAACTCGGCGCCGAACAGGTCGAGTTCGACCGTCAGGCCACGCAGCAGGTGCACCAGCCGCATCGGGTCGGCAACCTCGGACACCCTGTCGTCCTTCCTCGGGGAGGGCATGTGCGACTATTCTCTCGCTCAGCGAGATACTTGTTCAGCACGATACGTGTTCAGCGTAATACTCGTTCACCGCGACACTTGCCCGGCGAGTGGTCCAGCCGGCTCGGCCGCCATCACACCACACCCGCGGAGGCCCTCATGTCCGCCCGCACCGCCCCCTTCCTCGCCGCCTACGACGCGCTGCTCGCCCGCTGGCCCGTCCCGGTCGAAGCGCTCACCGTCCGCACCGCCCACGGCACCACCCGGATCAACGCCTGCGGACCCGCCGACGGCCGCCCGCTCGTCCTGCTCCACGGCGGCGGCGCCACCTCCACCCTGTGGTTCGCCAACGCCGGTGCCCTGGCCGAAGCAGGACACCGCGTCCTCGCCGTCGACCTCATCGGCGACCCGGGCCGCAGCGTCCACGACGGCGCCGCCCTCGACGGCGTCCCCGGCCTGCTCGGCTGGCTGGACGCCGTCCTCGACGGACTCGGCGTCCAACAGGCCGACCTCTGCGGCCACTCCTACGGCGGCTGGATCGCCCTGGAGTACGCCCTGCACGCCCCCACCCGGGTCGGCCGGCTCGCCCTGCTCGACCCCACCCAGTGCTTCGCCGGCTTCCGCCCCGGCTACCTGCTGCGCGCCCTCCCCCTCCTCCTCCCCCACCGCACCCCGGCCCGCGCCCGCGCCTACCTCGACTGGGAAACCGGCACCACCCCCCGCCCCGACCCCGCCTGGCTCGAGCTCTACGCCCTCGGCTACGCCGACTTCCCCGCCTCCCCCGTCGTCACCGGCCCCCGCCCCACCCCCGAACGCCTCCGCACCCTCACCGCCCCCGTCCTCACCCTCCTCGCCGCCCACAGCCGCACCCACGACCCCCACGCCGTCGCCCGAACCGCCCGCCACACCCTCCCCCAAGCCGAAGTCGCCATCATCCCGGCCACCTCCCACCACAACCTCCCCATGGCCGCCCCCCACGACCTCAACCCCCGCCTCACCACCTTCCTCACCCCCACCCACCACCCCTGACCACGTACCCCCGCAGCATGGGAAGTCGGCCCATCCGACTTCTCACGTCCCCCCACTCAGTCGCACCAGGAGCACGGCCCGGATCCGCCACCGCATGCCGCCTATCAGTCTCCGCCGCGTCCACGCCTGCGGTCGGCCCGGCTTGATGCCCTGTGGCAGCAGCGGTTCAAACCACGTCAACTGACTGTTCGTCAGATCTCCATGTCCCGCGGAGCGTGATCGTTTAACCGCCGAGATCCACTTTCGCGACAAGCCCTCGCGCACCCGCTCGCCAGGCAGCAGGCGCTTCACAGGCGGCCAGTCGGGACAGGGAGGCGATCAGTCCGGGCGGAGCTCTTGCAGGCCTTGCGCTTGCCCCGGCCGTCGTCCCACCGGGACTGTTCGCCGGGTTTGCAGCAGATCAGGGTGACGATCGAGACCCGTCGACGGGAGCGGACATCGCTCCATCTCCCGCTCCACTTAAGCAAATTGCCACTCACTCAGCCCGGGAAGCGAGCGACTGCGGCCGGGCAGTAAGCACCACCTGATCACCGACGCCAACGGTATCCCGCTCTCCGCCCCCTGACCGGCGGGAACCGCAATGACGTCACCCAGCTCATTCCACTGCTTCAGGCACTGCCGTCCGTTCGCGGCAAGCGCGGCCGGCTCCGGCGCCGGCCCGACGCCGTGCTCGGCGACCGCGGCTACGACCACGACAAGTACCGCCGCCTGGTCTGGAACCTCGGCGTGAAGCCGCTCATCGCCCGCCGAGGCACCGAGCACGGCTCCGGACTCGGCACTCAACACTGGGTCGTGGAAGGCGCCTTCGCCCACCTGCACTGGTTCCGACGCCTGCGCATCCGCTGGGAGATCCGCGATGACATCCACGAGGCCTTCCTGAGCCTGGGTTCCATCGGGCGCCGCATTCGCCTGCACCCATGCCGGGTTCAACCGCTGGTTGAGGCCGAGCTCGCATGCCCGCTCCTCCAGCCTGACCAGCGAGGTCGTATCGAGGACCTTCAACTCCCGAGGCGCCGGCTCATCCGAGTTCATCGCCCCCATGCTGCCCGATGGCACCCCAGCGCCTGGAACCGACCATCGAAGATCATTTCGTTAGGAGTTCCTACTCCTGGATGGTGGACCGACGCCGCGCACGTATCGCACGACGAGGGCGTACCCGCGGATCGACGACTCTCAGCCTCTGCGGCGAGGCGGGTTCAACCTGAGCCTGTTCCTTATGGTGCGGCTCGGTTTCGCTAGCGTGGCGGGTGTGAGCGGACCGGTCCGGTCCGGTCGCGTTCGATCAGCGTGGCGGGGCGTTTGACGGTCTTGCCCACGTCGCAGCGGGGGGCTTGGTCCGGTTCGGGACGCCGGCCGGCCTGGGCCCGGGCGGGTCGGCTTGGGTGCACGTTGTCTGTAGTCGGCCCTACTCGGCGTCCTGTGCCTCGATCAGGTCGAGGTCGCGAACGCAGAAGGTGTGGTGCTCGAAGGTCTCCTTGAGCACCGTGCCGAGGCACTGCCGCACCAAGCGGCCCCGGGCGTACGGCGGCCAGACATCGTCGTCGGGCACCGGCGCTCGCGCTGCGAGCTGCACGGCGGTGACCTCATCGAGCCAGGCCTCAAGCTCGGCGGCCTGCGCGTCACGCACGCTCACGATCTCGTCGAGGGCCGGATCGAGCGAGAGGTCAAGCCCGTGCGCTCCACGGTAGGGCTCGACGGTCGGCCCAGTGCCCATCGGCGTGAACAGCTCCGTCGAGCCCAGGCAGCAGCGGCGGAACCACGAGTCGTGGACGAAGACCAGGTGGCGCATCGTCTGCACCGCCGACCACTCGTCGTTCACGCTGCGGCGCTCGATGCCGGGCGTACGGCGGATTCGCTCGATCGTGGCGGCCCAGCCGGCATGGAGCTGACGCGATGCCTCGCGCAGATCGTCAGGGTCCTCGGAGCGGATCAGCACCCGCACCGGATGACGCCGGTCGAGCTCTGCCTCGACGTACTCGGTGACCTCGACACCGTTCACTACGAGGTTGGTGACGTGCCCGTCGATCACGGCATCCTGCATGACGACGCCGATCAGGCGCGCCCCGGTCAGATCGCACTCGCGGAACTCCGCACTGTGCAGATCCTCGTCGATATATCGCGTCATGCTCCGCATACTAGGTCCGAGCGCCGACAAGCCGGCCTCCCCGGTTTGACTTAGCTTGTTCCTTGGCATCGGGCCCTGATTGCGCTCGTCGATGGCTCACTCGTTCGGGTGATCGGCGGACATGGGGACGGCCCGGTCGTGATCCTGACTCTGCGAGGAGATCGAGGAATCGACGACGGGGCCGTGCCGATGAGTGTGCTCCGACTTGCCACCCGGCGAGACATGTTCGTGGAACTGTCACTCTTCCGGGAGGACTACTACGCCAGCCTGTCCGCGCGGGCGGACGCGTTCTTTGAGCCGACCGACGCGCTGCTGTGCTCGGATGCGCCCACCCGTACGCCGGTGGAGCTGTCACTGACCGCCGAGCACCGCCGCAGCTACGGCTCCCTGTACGGCGCGCTCGACCACGGCCGTCTGGACACCGAGCTGCCGCGGGACCTGCTGGCCGAGCTGCCACTGCCCCGCTTCGCGGGCCGGATCGTGCTCACCGTGGACGTCTCGCCGTGGCTGCGCTCCGACGCCGCCTGCTCGCCCGAGCGGCTGTTCTGCCTGGTCCACGGCCGCGCTGGCCAGGCGTCCAACCACGTGGTGCCGGGCTGGCCCTACTCGTTCGTCACCGCGCTCACCCCGGACCGGACCTCGTGGACGCAGGTCCTGGCCGTGGTCCGCCTCGGCCCGACCGACGATGCTGCGCTGGTGACCGCCGCCCAGCTGCGGCAGGTGGTCCGGCGCCTGGTCGCCGCGGGTCAGTGGCGCGACGGCGACCCGGACATCATGATCGTGATGGACGCGGGCTACGACCCGATGCGCCTCGCGTACGTGCTGCGGGACCTGCCCGTCGAGGTCGTCGGCCGCCTGCGCCCGGACCGCGTCCTGCGACTGGCGAAGCCGCCTACGTCTACGACCCGAAGCGCGGGCCCCGCTTCCCACTCGCCGACCCCGCCGCCTGGCCCGAACCCACGCTGACCACCAGGAACGACACCCCGCGCTACGGCAAGGCCGAGACGACGGTGTGGGACCGGATCCACCCCTACCTCACCCACCGCTCCGCCTGGATCGGCGACGACGGCGAACTCCCGCTGGTCGAGGGCACCCTGATCCGGCTGAAGGTCGACCACTTGCCCGGCGACCGCGACGCGCCACCGGTCTGGCTGTGGTCCTCCAAGACGGGCGCCACCGCCGATGACGTCGACTTCATCTGGTCGAGCTACCTGCGCAGATTCGACCCGGAGCACACCTGCCGCCTGTTCAAGCAGACCCTCGGCTGGGCCCGACCCAGGCTCCGCTCCCCGGAGGCCGCGGACCGCTGGACCTGGCTCGTGATCGTCGCCCACACCCCGCTCCGCCTCGCCGCCCCACTCGCCGCCGACCAGCGCCGCCCTTGGGAGAAGACCAGCCGCCCCGGCGTCGCGCTGACGCCGACCCGCGTCCGCCGGGGGTTCCGGAACATCCGACCCCCACCTGCCCAGTCCGGCCCGTGCGCCCAAACCCAGCACGCCCGGCCCCGGCCGGCCACCCGGCATCCCGAACCGGACGAAGGCCACCCCCTGCGACGTGGGCAGGACCGTCAAGGTCCCCGCCACGCTGATCGAACGCGACCGAACCGGACCACAGCGATCAGCGCCCCGGTGAGCACGCCCCCACCCCGTTGGTCAAGGATCAACCTGAGTAACGGCGCAGGAAGTCGGCCAGGCGGCAGGATGTGGGACCCCGTTCCGGAAGGGGGCCGGGAGCAGGGACCGGATACAGCTGGCCGGCGGCGCTGGTGGAGGGTTAGGCCACGAGGTGCAGGGGTGGGTGTCGGAGGTGTGGGGGTGCGGGGGGGGCGTGCGTAGCGTTGCCGGATGACCGAAGGGACGCGGGGCGGCGGCGCGGCGCAGGTGAGTGCGGCTCATGTGATGGCGCCGGCGGTGGTGTTCGCCATTCCGGTGCTGAAGCTGGCGTGGACGCTCGGGGGTGGGGACGCGGCCCGGGACGCGCTGCTGGCGATGGGGCCGGCGAACTGGGTGGACGTCGTCATCGGGATGTTCTTCGCCGAGCCGGTGCTGGCGGTCGTGCTGGCGGCGGTGCTCTCCTACATCGGCTATGCCTACCGGGCCGCTCACGGCGGGGCCGCCCGGCGCCAGGGGCGGGCCCTGGCGGAGACGGCGGCCCGGGCGGCGATCCTGCCGGGGGCGCTCGGGGTGGTGGTCGGGGCGTTCAACGGGCTGTGGTGGGGTGTGGCGGCGGGCGTCCTGGGCTACCTGTTGCGGCTCGGCGTGGTGGCCGAGTACCGGACGGGCGCGCGCTCGGCCGACACCGGCCGGCGCACCGGGCGGACCGCCGTGGCCTTCGGGCCCCGGGCCGTCGAGGCGGTCCGGGTCGCGGCGCTGCTGCTCTCCCTGGTGGTGCTTCCGGTGCTCTCGGTCGTCGCCGCCCTCGACGGCCGGTCCTGGACGAGCGTGCTGATGTGCGACGTCGACACCGGCGCCGGCCCGCAGCGCGCCCGGCTGGTCGAGCTGGACCGTCAGGCTCCGGGCGTCGTCGGCTGGGACGTTCCCGCCCACGAGGTGGTCAGCGGCACCAACTGCGCCGCCGACCCGGACGACGTCCTCCGCGCCCCGTGGTGGCGCCGGTAGGGCCGACGACCGGACAGGCCGGTCCGATGATGGCCCTCCTCCCTCCGAGGTCATGGCGTACCTTCGCTGGAACGCGCCTCCGTGGGCGCCGTCCACGTCGATCGGGCGGCCGCCGGGCTGCCCGGAGCCGCTGCGGACCGGGAGGGGCGGGGCGGCCGGTGGGCTCAGTAGATCAGGTAGCCCGGGCGGTGCCCTTCGTCGTCGATCTCCCCGGTCGCCTGGGCCCGCAGCTTGCGGGACAGTTCCTCCAGGGCGCGGGAGGCCGCGACCTCCTCGCCGATCCTGGCGAGCGGACGGTCGTCCGCGCTCTTCACGGACTCGCCGTGCGCGCTCAGGCCGGGCGCCCTGGCGCCGGTCAGCCTGGCGTCACACGCCGTGTGCACGCCGTCTTCCTCGAACCTCAGCTCCACGTCCCACTGGTTGTGCATGCCACACCTCCTGGCGGCGGCCCCCGTCGCGCCTGTCCGGACCGGCACGGACGGTGACCCGTGGCGGCCGCTCACACCAGCGTGCGCCTGCCCTGCCGATGGCGGCAAGCGCTGCCGGAGGGCCTGGTGGCCCGCCCCGTCGCGGGCGTGTCGTGCGATCGGCTCGGGCACCGGCCCGGCGGTAGGCTGACGGGAGCGGCCGCGACGCCCGACCCACCTCTCGGACTCGTCGGCGCGGCGCGGGCAGCGACAACCTGGTGGTCCCTCCGTGGCGGTCTTCCTCCTCGCTCTCAGCGCGGCCTGCTGTCTGGGGCTCGGCTTCGTTCTCCAGCAGCACGCGGCTCAGCAAGCCCCGCGCTCCGATCTGCTGCGCTGGCGGCTGCTGCTGGACCTGATGCGGATGCCGCAGTGGCTGCTCGGCACCGGGTTCATGGTCAGCGGGCTGATCCTCTCGGCGTTCGCGCTCAACCAGGGCGAGGTGTCGCTGGTCGAGCCGCTGCTGGCCACCAATCTGATCTTCGCGATGGCCCTGGCCCGGGTGCTGACCCGTCAGACCCTGGGCCGTTCCGGCTGGGCCGGGGTGGCGCTGCTGGCCCTCGGGGTGACGGCCTTCATCGTGGCCGGGCGGCCGACCGGCGGGGGGCCGCCCGCCGGGGAGCTGCGGCACTGGCTGGTGGTGGGCACCGTGGTCGGGCTGGTGGTGCTGCTGGTCTCGCTGGCCCGTCGGCTGCCGCTGTTCGAGGAGGCGACCTTGCTGGCGCTCGCCGCCGGGCTGCTCTACGGCCTCCAGGACGCGCTGACCCGGACCACCACCCAGCGCCTCGACCACGAGGGCCTGGCCGCGGTGCTGCGCAGCTGGCAGCCGTACGCGGTGGTGGTGGCGGGGGTGGTCGGGCTGCTGCTGGTGCAGAGCGCCTTCGAGGCCGCGCCGCTGCGGATGTCCCTGCCGGCGCTGACCGCCGCCCAGCCGCTGGCCGGGATCGCCTGCGCGGTGGGTTTCCTCGGTGACCGGTTGCGGGTGACCCCGGGGGCGTTGGCGTGGCAGTCGGTCGGGCTGTTGGCGATCGTGATCGGGGTGATCGTGATCGGCCGCCATCCGGCGATGCCCGGGACCGCACGCGACACCCTGGAGAGCATCGGGGCGCCACCGGAGGACGAACCCGGGGACGAAGCCGGGGACGGACCGGAGGACAAGGCCGGGGACGGAGCGGAGCAGGGGCCCGAGGGGGACGACCGCCCCGGGAGCACCGGCTAGGCCACGATGTGCTGGAACGCGCAGGCGGACGCCGTGGCCGGTGGGCTGGTCGCGGTCACGGGCGTGGCGTGTGTGGTCCGTGCCCGTCGGGCCGGCCGGCCCGAGCGCTTGCCGCTCGCCGCGCTCCCCCTGGTGCTGGGCGTGCACCAGCTGATCGAGGCGCTGGTCTGGCTCGGTACGGACGGCGGGCTGCCGGACGGCCTCGCCGGAGCGGCCCGCACCGCCTGGGCGGTGGTCGCCCTGCCGCTGCTGCCCGTCCTGGTCCCGGCCGCCGTGTGGTGCGCCGCCGTCGGACCGCGCCGCCGGTGGCTCGCCGCGCTCACCCTGCTCGGTGCGGCGGTCGCCGTCCCGCTGGCCGTGGCCGTCGGCTCCCATCCGGTGACGGCCGCCGTGCACGGCCACACCCTGGGCTACGCGGTCGGCATCCCGTACCCGGCCCTCCTGCTGGCCGGTTACCTCCTCGCCACCGTCGGCTCCCTCCTGGTGAGCGGCGACCGCCTGCTCCGCCGTCTCGGTCTCGTCACCGGTGCGGGCGCCGTCGTCTGCGCCCTGGTCTGGCACCTCGCCTTCGTCTCCACCTGGTGTGCCCTCGCCGCCCTGGCCAGCCTGTTGCTGCTCCACTGGGCGGGGCACCGCCCGGCGGATGAGCCCGGCCCGGTCACCGATCGGGCCCGCTAGCCACGCCCGGGGGGCGGCTTACGCGCTGCGCGCCGGTTCCGGCTCGACGGCCGCGTCGGCCACGCTGTCCGCTTGGCCCGAGCGGCCACGGAGGCGGTCCATCTCCCGCCACTCGGGGCGCAGCCCGGCCAGCGTGGTGGTCGCGAAGTACAGGGCGCCGGCCGCGATCAGGCTGGGTATGAGGCCGACCGTGGCGACCGCCGCACCGGCGACCAGGCCGCCGAGCGGGATGCCGGCCCAGGCGAGGGAGTCGCCGAGGGCGTGGACGCGGCCCAGCAGGTGGCGGGGCACCCGCTCGAAGAGCACCGCGCCGAGGATCGGGTTGAGGAAGCCGGAGCCGAAGCCGCCGATCGCGAAGACCGTGATCACCAGCCACATCGGCGCGCCGAGGGCGAGCACCATGAAGCGCGGTGCGCCGCACAGCAGGAAGCCGGTGAAGAAGACCGTCCGTCGGGGCAGCCGGGAGGCGACGGCCGCCGCTATCAGGCTGCCGACGACCGCGGTGGCACCCATGGAGGCGGCCAGCAGGCCGATGGCGGCCGGTCCGTTGCCGGACTCCCGCGCCCAGACCGGGACGAGGACGGTGATGAACCCGGCATCGATCAGGTTGGTGATCCCGATCATCACGATCACGGTGAGCAGCAGCGGCTCCGAGCGCAGGAACGTGAAGCCCTCGCGGAACATCCGCCAGTAACCCGCGGGCTGCTCCTCCCCGGACGCGTCAACGGCCGGATCGGCGGACGGATCCACGGCCGTGGCGGGCACCGCCGGGCGCCCCATGCCGCGCGGGAGCGCGACCGCGATGATCAGCGACCCGAGCGCGAAGGTGACCGCGTTGATCGCCAGCCCGGCCAGCGGGCCCATCAGGGCGACCAGCCCGCCGCCGACCGCCGGCCCGATGGTGGAGGCCAGCCGCTCGGTGACGCCCGACAGCCCGGTGGCGCGCTCCATCGGCACCCGGGCGTGGTCGGCCGCCTCCGGGACCATGACGGACTTGGCCAAGTCCCCCGGGCCGCGCATCGCCCCGATCACCGCGACCATCACCAGCAGCACCCAGAACGGAAGCAGCCCCTGCGCGTGCAGCAGCGGGACCAGCCCGGCCGCGACGGCGCTGACCGCGTCCGTCGTCCAGGACACCACGCGCGGCCCGAGCCGGTCGACTAACGGGCCCGTCAGCGCCTTGACCGCCACGTACGGCGCCATCTCGGCGAACGCGACGAGGCCCGTCATGGTGGCGCTGCCGGTGGTGGCCAGGACGAACCAGGGCAGGGCGATGGCCGAGACGCGCGTGCCCGTCACGGAGACGGCCATGGCCGTCAGCACCCCGGCCAGCGGGCGGAAGCTGCGCCCCGGCGCGTCGGTGGCGGTAGCAGCGGTGGCGGCGGTGCCGGTGGTCATGCGGTCTCCCCCTCGCTTGCGGTGGCGGTGGCGGTCGCGTCCGGCAGGAGGTGGACGACGACGGCCACCTGCTCGGTGCCCTCCGGCGCGGGCCCGCCGTGGTCGATCTGCCGGTAGCGCCGGACCACCTCGAACAGTTCGCCGGACAACCGCTCGGCCTCGGCGGGCGTGAGCTGCAGGACCCGGTCGCTGAGGTCCGTCACCCGGCGCCACTCGCGCGGCATGGTCTCGAAGGCGTCCAGCGTGCGCTGGGCCGTCAGGGTGTGCGCGGCCAGGACGGACCGCAGGAAGCCGGCGGCCGTGTCGAGCTCGTCGTCCGCCATGTCGTCCACCGTCCAGACGGTGAGCGGGTGGGCCGAACGCCACCACCGCTCGCGGGCGTTGCCGCGCTCCTCGTCCTCCTCGACGAAGCCCGCGGCGGCGAGCTGGCGCAGGTGGTAGCTGGTGGCTCCGGAGTTGAGCCCCAGCTGCTCGGCGAGCCTCGTCGCCGTGGACGGGCCGTGCTTGCGCAGGAGCCCGACCAACTGCATCCGCACGGGGTGCGCCATCGCCCGCATGTTCTTGGCGGTGATGGCGATGTGCGGGTCGTCGCTGTGCTTCCAGCCGCGTTCTTCGGTCATGGCAGGAGACTAGAACCCCAAAGAGTTCTTTGCAAAGGGTTTTTTGCGAAAGATCTTTTGCGAAGAAGTCCTTGCGGTTACTCGATCCGCAGTAGGCCACGCCTCCGGGCCCCGCCGGTCGGCGGGTGCCCGGCCGGCCGCTCGGCGGGGGCCCCGGAGCGGACCGCGACCCGGAGCGGGATTGTCACCCGGGCGGCCGAGGCGCACGCTGGCAGGAAGGGCCCGGAAGCCGGCCCACCCCGGTCGGCCGCGGATTCGATGACGGCCGCCGGGGAGCACGAGGGGCAGGGCGATGGCACGCGGGAGGCTCTGGGGCTACGTCGCGACGGGAGCCAAGGCGCTCGGCGCGCTCGGCGGCACCGTCGGCGCGGTCGGCACCGGGCGCCGGGGCGGGTCCGGGCGCATGGGCGCGGCGGCGCCGGCCGGGGCCGAGGAGGGCCCCGGCCCGTACTCGCCCGGCGCGATGGCCGCGCCCAGGGCGCTCGACCGCACCGAGCTGGAGCGGCTGCGGTGGACCGGCCGGCAGGCCGGCTGCGAACCGATGGCCCGGCACGTCCAGGTGGCCGACGTGGTCCGCCGGGTGGTGCGCGGCGGCGGCCGGGCGGCGGCCGTCACGGTCCGGGTGGCCCCCGGGCTCCCGGTGGTGGCCGGGGACGCCCGTCGGCTGGAGGCCGTCCTCGCCGGGCTGGTCGACCACGCGATCCGGCGCAGCCCGCTGGGCGGCCGGGTGCTGGTCCGGGCCGACGTGGCGGGCGGCGCGTCCGCGCTGCGGGCGCCCGGACGGACGGCGGCGACCCGCGCCCGGGTGGAGGTCCGGGTCTCCGACCGGGGCGCCTACGAGCCGCCCGAGGCGCGCGAGCGGCTGATCGCGGGCGTGCGGGCGGACGGCCCGGTCGGGCCCGCCCTGCACCGCCTGGTGGTGGCCGCGGGCGGCCGGCTCGCGGTGGAGCCCACCCCCGGCGGCGGGCTGACCATGGTCCTGCTGCTGACCGTCGCGTACGACTGACGGAGTACACGAGGAAGTACACCCGGCGCCCCCGCCCCACCGACCCTAGACTTGCCCCATGCCCCGGCTCAACGACCAGGTCAGGGAACTGCTCCAGGAGTACGCCGACCTGATCAACATCACCGGCGGGGACGCCTTCCGGGCCCGCGCCTACGAGAAGGCCGCCCGCGCGGTCGGCGGCCACCCCGAGGACCTGGCCGGCCTGGACGTCAAGGGCCTGCAGCAGATCCCCGGCGTCGGCAGGTCCACCGCCGAGAAGATCGCCGGGTACCTCGCCACCGGGACCATCCCCGCCCTGGAGGCGCTGCGCGCCGAGGTCCCTTCCGGCGTACGGGAGATGACGGCCGTCCCCGGGGTCGGGCCCAAGCGCGCCCTGGCCCTCTACCGCGACCTCGGGATCGCCTCGGTGGACGAACTCGCCGCGGCCGCCCGGGCCGAGCGGCTCGCCGACCTGCCCGGCTTCGGCGAGCGCAGCGGCGAGCGGATCCTGCACGGCATCGAGCTGATGCGGCAGTCCGGCGGCCGCACCCTGCTGGACACCGCCACCGAGCTGGCCGAGCAGCTGGTCGGCGCGCTCTCCGCCGTCCCCGGCTGCACCCGCTGCGCGTACGCGGGCTCGCTGCGCCGGATGCGCGAGACGGTGGGCGACATCGACGTGCTCGCGACCGCGGCGGACTCCGCCCCGCTGATGGCCGCGCTCACCGAACTCCCCTACGTCGCCGAGGTGATCGGCAGCGGCGGCACCAAGACCTCGGTCCGTACCACCCAGGGCGTACAGGTGGACCTGCGGGTCCTCCCGGAGGAGGACTGGGGAGCGGCGCTGGTCTACTTCACCGGCTCGAAGGCGCACAACATCCGGCTGCGCACGATGGCCGTCCGGGCCGGGCTGAAGCTCTCCGAGTACGGGCTGTTCGAGGTGGACGGCGGCGCCAAGGTGGTCTCGGAGACCGAGGAGGAGGTGTACGCGGCGCTCGGCCTGCCGTGGATCCCGCCGCCGCTGCGCGAGGACCGGGGCGAGATCGAGGCCGCGCTGGAGGGCGGACTCCCGGACCTGGTCCAGGAGTCCGACCTGCGCGGCGACCTGCACACCCACACCGACCTGACCGACGGGCTCGCCACCCTGGAGGAGATGGTCGACACCGCCGCCGCCCGCGGCTACTCCTACTTCGCCGTCACCGACCACGCCCCGGACCTGGTGATGCAGCGGATGACGGACGAGAAGATGCTCGCCCAGCGCGAGCAGCTGCGGCAACTCGCCGACCGGCACAAGAAGTTGCGCCTGCTGCACGGCACCGAGCTGAACATCGGCCCGGACGGCGGGGTGGACTGGCCACCGGAGTTCCTGGCCGGCTTCGACGTCTGCGTGGCCTCCGTGCACTCGCACTTCGCCCTGGACCGGGCCGCCCAGACCCGTCGGCTGATCCGCGCCTGCGAGAACCCGTACGTGCACGTCATCGGACACCTCACCACCCGCCGGATCGGCCGGCGCGGACCGATCGACGTCGACCTGGACGCGGTGTTCGAGGCCGCCGCGCGCACCGGCACCGCGATCGAGATCAACAGCTCCCCGCAGCGGCTCGACCTGCGCGACGAGGACGTCCTGCGGGCGAGGCGGCACGGCGTGCGGTTCGCGATCGACAGCGACGCGCACGCCACCGGCCAGCTCGGCTACCCGCGCTACGGCATCGGCACGGCGCAGCGCGGCTGGCTCACCGCCGAGGACGTGGTCAACACCTGGACCTGGCAGAAGCTGAAGCACTTCCTCCGCAAGGACGCGGTGCCCAGGTAACCCCGGGCGGGCCCGCCGCCGACGGGCCCGCCGAAGGGCACCCGCCGAAACGTCACTCCCCGCCGAAGGAGGCCCCGGGCGAGGCCAGCACCCGGGCCGCGCTGCGGTGCCCGAGGCCGGCCGCGCGCCCGAGGTCCCCGGTGTCCAGGAAGCCGGCCAGGAACCCCGCCGCGAAGGCGTCCCCGGCCCCGGTGAGGTCGCGCACCTCCGCCACCGGCGGCACCGGCACCATGGCCAGTGGCTCGCCCGGGACGTCGACGGCGGTCGCCTCGGCGCCCGCCTTGGTGACCACCGTGGTGGCCGCCAGCCGGGCCCGCTCCGGCCCCGGCAGGCCGCCGACCAGCAGTCCGAGGAACGCCGACTCGGAGCGGTCGGCGAACACGAAGGTCGGCGCCAGCCCGGCCAGCAGGGCCAGGAAGCGCTCCCGGCCGAAGCGCTCCAGCATCCCGGTCGAGGAGGCGTCCACCGAGGTGGTGCCGCCCGCCCGCCGGACCCGGGCGAGCGCGTCCACCGCCGTACCGCCGACCGGCTCGCCGTCGAAGGAGTAGGCCGGCACGTGCAGGTGGGTCAGTCCGGCCAGCCAGGCGTCCGGGACCCGCTCCAGCAGCGTGGCGGCGCCCCGGTCGGGCAGCATGGTCCGCTCGCCGCCCTGGTCGATCAGCACCACGACGCTGCCGGTCCGGCCGCGCCGGGAGACCCGTACGTCGACGCCGTGGCCGGTCAGTTCGGCGACGACGCCGTCCCCGACCGCGTCCTCGCCGACGCAGCCGAGGAAGCGGGCCGGGTACTGCCCGGCGGCGAAGCAGGCGACGTTGGCCGCGCTGCCGCCGCGCCGCCGGAAGACCCGGGCGCCGGAGTCGGTGCCGTGCCGCAGCGGGCCGTCGGCCCAGACCACGATGTCCTCGACGAGGTCCCCGAGCACCCCCAGCACGGCTCAGGCCCCGGTCTCGACGGCGCCCGCCGAGGCCGCAGCACCCGCCGCAGCAGCACCGGAGGCACCACCGGCCAGCGCCGTCGCGATCTCCCCGCCGAGCCGGACGTTGCCCCGGTACACCTCGACGTTGACGTCCAGGCTGCGCCCGCCGGTGTCCCGCTGGATGAAGTCGAGCAGGAAGGGCGTGGCGCCGTTCCCGGTGACGCCCCGCCGCTCGGCCTCGGCCCAGGCGCGGGCCAGGATGCCGTCCAGTTCCTCCGGCGGCAGCTGCTTGGCCGGGTCGACCGGGTTGGCGATCAGGACGGCCTGCGGCAGGCCGAGCCGGTCGCGGGCCTCGATCACCCCGGCGGCCTGCTCGGGCGACTCCACGCTGAAGTTGATCTCGTGGCCGGAGTCGGTGACGTAGAAGCCGGGGTACCTGCGGGTGCGGTAGCCGATGACCGGGATGTTGTACGTCTCGAAGCGTTCCAGGGTGGCCCGGATGTCGAGGATGGACTTCACGCCCGCGCTGACCACGGTGACCGGGGTGGCGGCCAGGGCGGTCAGGTCGGCCGACTCGTCGAAGCTCTCCGAGGCGCCGAAGTGCACGCCGCCGAGGCCGCCGGTGGAGAAGACCCGGATGCCGGCGCGGTGGGCGAGGAAGGCGGTGGCGGCGACGGTGGTGCCGCCGTGCCGGCCGAGCGCGGCGACCACCGGGAGGTCGCGCAGGCTCACCTTGTCCAGCCCGTCGGCGGCGGACAGTTCGGTGATCTGTCCGGTGCTCAGCCCGACCGTTGGCACCCCGGCGTGCACCCCGATCGTGGCGGGCACGACGCCCGCCGCCCGCAGCTGCCGCTCCGCCTCCAGCGCGACGGCCAGGTTGCGCGGCCGCGGCAGGCCGTGGGTGAAGATGGTCGACTCCAGGGCGACCACCGGCCGGCCGTCGGCGAGCGCCCGGGCGACCTCCTCGGAGACCTGGACGGCGGGAGCGGCGGGGGGAAGAAGTCCGGTCATGATGCGAACTCTCTGTGAGGCTGCCGCTGCGGTGGGGCAACGTGCTGCTCAGCGTATGGACGGTTCACATCGGAATCCAGAATGAGTACTGAGGTTTCTGATAGGCCATCACCTATTGGTTCGTCTACCCTGCCACCCATGGGTTTCACCTTGCGCCAGCTCCAGGTCTTCCTGACCGTCGCCGAGACGCTGCACTTCGGGCGGGCCGCCGAGCGGCTGCACATCTCGCAGCCGACGGTCAGTCAGGAGGTCGCCCGGCTGGAGCGGACCGTCGGCGTCGAGCTGTTCGACCGCAGCCGCCGCTCGGTCGCGCTCACCGAGGCCGGCGAGGTGATGGCCGCCGAGAGCACTCTGCTGCTCCGGCAGGCCGAGACGCTGCTGACCCGGGTGCGGCTGCACGAGGAGTCCCGGCTGGGCACCGCCCGGATCGTCGCCTCGCCGAGCGTGGTGAACCGCCTGCTGCCCGCCGTGGTCAGCCGGGCCGAGCAGGAGCTGCCCGCGCTCGACACCGCCGAACTGGCCGTGGACACCGGGCAGGTCTCCGCCACCCTGGCCGCCGAGCTGGCCGACATCGGGCTCGGCCGCTTCCTGGACGCGGTGGACGGCTACCGGCTGGAGCGGATCGCCGACGAACCGGTGCTGGTCGCGCTCGGCCGGGACCACCCACTGGCCCGCCGGAGCAGCCTGCGCCTGGCCGAACTGCGCGACCTGCCCCTGCTGTTGTGGCCGCGCGAGCAGCACCCCCGCTACTACGACCACGTGCTCGGCCTCTGCGCGGAGCACGGCGTGGACCCGCCGGTGCTGGTCAGCCCGCCCCGGATCGTCGGCTCCCGGCTCTACCTGCTCGCCCGCAACCGCGCCTTCTCGCTGGTGCCCGGCTCGATGACCGGCCACCTCACCGAGGACGTGGCCACCGTACGGCTGGAGGGGCGGGCCGCGCTGCCGCTGGAGATGCAGTGGCGGACGGACGACCGGCGGCCCCGGCTGGCCTCGCTGCGGGACCTGATCCGGCAGGAGGCCGCGGAGTTGGAGGACCGCTGACCCGACGCACTCCGTGACCGGCGCGACCCGATCCACTCCCTGTCCGGCCCGGCCCGACCCACCCGCCGGCCCGGATCCGGCCGGCGCGAATCCTTGACGCTGGCATGCCACCCCCGGAAGGATTCCCGGATCATCCGACCGGCCCGCGGCACCCGCCCGCGGGCCGCCCGACCCCGGGAACCCGCCTTGGCCCTGCGCCCGTTGCTCCGCCGCACCGCCGGTCTGATCGGCGCCGCCGTCCTCACCCTGGCCGGCACCCTCACCGCCGCCGCCCCGGCCCACGCCGACTTCGGCACCGACTACCACGACCCGGTCACCGCCACCAAACCACTCACCCGCCCCGACACCCGCTCCTGCACCGTCGAGGTGATGCACGAGCGCGAGTTCCGCAACGGGTACGGCAACCCGCCGGACACCCCGTACAACGCCACCCTCGCCCCGCCCGCCGACTGCGCCGGCCCCTGGTCCGCGGTGGTCATGGACCTCCACGGGCAGGTCGCCGGGCGGCAGTTCGACCGGATCTTCAGCGTCCGCGTCGGCGGCGTCCAGGTGCTGCTCTCCTCCACCCCGGAGCCGTCCAAGGACGGCATCGCCTGGAACGTCGAGCGCGACGTCACCCGCTACGCCCCGCTCTTCGCGGGCGGCCCGCAGGAGTTCTCCTTCGACCTCGCCAACGTCACCGACGCCACCTACACCGGCGTCTTCACGATCAGCGCGAAGCTGACCTTCTACACCGCGGACGCGCACTGGCCGGCCGCCCGCTCCGCCGACCGGCTGCTCACCACCGGCCCGTTCGGGCTCACCCAGGCCGCCCCCGCCGCCGGGCGCGACCTCGTCTTCCCGCAGAACCTCGAACGCCTCACCGCCGAGGTCTACGCCCGGGGCGGCGGCGCCTGCGAGGAGTTCGCCTACGCCTCCGCACCGGACGCCTTCGCCGCCGCCAACCCCGGCAGCGGCATCTGCGGCAAGGGCCCGTTCCGCGAACTGCGGCTCACCGTGGACGGCCGGGTGGCCGGCGCGGTCTGGCCGTACCCGGTGATCTACACCGGCGGCTGGGACCCGCTGCTCTGGCGGCCCGTGCCCGGCGTCTTCGCCTTCGACCTGCCCGCCTACCGGCTCGACCTCACCCCGTACGTCGGACTGCTGCTGGACGGCCGGCCGCACAGCGTGGGCGTCACCGTGAACACCGCCGAGGCGCAGAGCAACGACGTCTGGACCGGCCAGGTCAACCTCTTCGCCGAGACCGACCACGGCGCCGCCCGCACCACCGGACAGCTCACCGACCACCGGGTCGCCCCGGAGGCCACCGTCGCCACCGACCTCGCCGACCACGGCGGCGGCAGCGGCGACTGGACGGTCACCGCCGCCCGCGACGACCTCGCCCGGGGCTGGGTGCAGACCTCGCACGGCCGGATCACCACCGAGGTCCGCGACGAGCTCGCCTTCCGCTCCGCCCAGCGGCTGCGCGACGGCGGCAACGACGTGACGCTGCACAACGGCACCGACCTCACCCGCACCACCGCGACCTGGGGCGGCGGCCCGCACCGCACCACCACCGTGCACGAGGGCGAACCGCTGGACGTCAGCTACCGGGTGAGCCGCGACGCGGCCGGGAACACCGACCAGACCACCGCCATGGAGCTCGGCTACCACCGCGAGGCCACCGCGGCGACCGGCGGCCACGTCACCGAGCGCTCCACCGTCGACCACACCCTGCGCCCCACCGCCCGGCGGCACGACGGGGACCGCACCGTCCGGACCGGCGGCAGCACGGAGGAGTACCGCAGCACCGGGCCCGACGGGCCGTACCAGCGGACGCTGACCTTCGTGGACGGCTGGCCGCGCCCCTGACGGAGGTCTCGTCGCCACGCAGCCCCGCAAGCCGATCCACCCCGGATTGCCCGAGTTGCGAAAATTGGTTGGATTCATACCGTTCACCCCTGGTGCACAGCCCGCAGGAGGCGCATGATGGGAGATGGACCTGCGAGGTAGCTGAAGGAGTTCGACCGCAGGAGGCAGTGGCGACGGATCGAGACGGATCAGGGTCCGACGCTGGATGACTACCTCGGTCGACGATCGAACTACCGGCCGGAGGACTTACGTCCGGAGGCCACCCCCACCTCGTAGGTTCCGCGCGTCCACGGAGCATCCCCTCGGCCCCGTGGGCGCGCACCCGTCTCCGCGGCACCCCTGCTACCGCTCCTGCGCCGCCCAGCCCATCTCCCAGGCGTGCACCGCGATCCCGACCCGGTTCGCCACCCCGAGCTTGCGCTGGATGCTGGCGACGTGGGTCTTCACCGTCCCCGGCGAGATGAACAGCTCCGCGGCGATGTCCGCGTTGGTGCGGCCCGCCGCGACGTGCCCGGCGATCTCCACCTCCCGCTCGGTCAGCGGCACCACCGGCGCGGGCCGCCGCCGCTCCGGGCGGCGCGGCGCCGTCACGTGCCGCAGCAGCCGGACGGTGACCGACGGGCTGATCAGGCTCTCCCCGTCCGCCGCCGCCCGCACCGCCTCGGCCAGCAGGGACGGGCCGGAACGCTTCAGCAGGAAGCCGGACGCCCCGTGCCGCAGGGCCGGGTACACGTACTCGTCCAGGTCGAAGGTGGTCAGCACCACGACCCGCACCGGCTCCGCCACCCCCGGCCCGGCCAGCCGCCGGGTCAGCTCCAGTCCGTCCATCCGCGGCATCCGGATGTCCACCAGCGCGACGTCCGGCCGCAGTTCGGCCGCCAACTCCAGTGCGGCGAGCCCGTCCGCCGCCTCGCCCACCACCTCGATGTCCGGCTGGGCCGTCAGGATCCGCCGCACACCGCGCCGTACGGCCTCCTGGTCGTCCGCGATCAGGGTGCGGATCACCCGCGGGCCGTCGCCGTTCGTCCTCGTCACGCCCAGCAGTGTGACGCACGGGTGACGGACGGGAAAGTTCACGCGGCGGACCCGGCGCGGTTCACCTTCGTCCGGTGGGCTGGCCGCCATGAACGATTCCAGTGGACGTCTCCCCGTCAGCAGGCGCGGGCTCCTGGCCGGGGCGACCGGCGTCGGCCTCGGCGGTGCCGTGTCCCTCTCCGGCGTCTCGGCCGCCCCTGCCGCCGCCTCCCCGGTGCTCTGGCAGCGGCCGGACCGCTCCGGCGCGCCGCGGGTGGCCGGCCTCCACCTCCAGTTCGGCTCGGACGCCTCCCGCGAGGTGGTGGTCTCCTGGCACACCACCCGGTCCGTCGGCAACCCCCGGGTGGTGTACGGGACTTCGAACGGCGGCTTCGGCCGGACGGTCCAGGCCGCGACCCGCACCTACCGGGACGCCGCGTCCGGCACCGAGGTCCAGACGCACCACGCCCGGCTGACCGGCCTGCGCGCCGACACGGACTACGTCTACGCCGCCGTCCACGACGGCACCACCCCCGAACTCGGCACCGTCCGCACCGCCCCGCGCGGCCGGTCCGCCTTCACCTTCACCAGCTTCGGCGACCAGGGCACCCCGACCCTCGGCAAGAAGACCGCCAACGGCTACGTGAACGACAACCTCGGCAGCCCCGCCGCCGGCGACACCACCGCCGGGGTCGAGCGGATCGCCCCGCTGTTCCACCTGCTCAACGGCGACCTCTGCTACGCGAACATCGCCACCGACCGGGTCCGCACCTGGTCCGACTGGTTCGAGAACAACACCCGCTCGGCCCGCCACCGCCCCTGGATGCCCGCGGCCGGCAACCACGAGAACGAGAAGGGCAACGGCCCGATCGGCTACGGCGCCTACCAGGCGTACTTCGAGCTGCCGGACGCCCGCTCCGACGCGGAGACGCGCGGCCTGTGGTACTCGTTCACGGCCGGCTCGGTGCGGGTGATCAGCCTCAACAACGACGACGTGGCCTACCAGGACGGCGGCAGCAGCTACGTCCACGGCTACTCCGGCGGCGCCCAGCAGCGCTGGCTGGAACGGGAGTTGATCGCGGCCAACGCGGACCCGGGGATCGACTGGATCGTGGTCTGCATGCACCAGGTGGTGATCTCCACCGCTGACAAGTTCAACGGCGCCGACCTCGGCGTCCGCGAGGCCTGGGTGCCGCTGTTCGACAAGTACGGCGTGGACCTGGTGGTCTGCGGCCACGAGCACCACTACGAGCGCTCGCACCCGATCCGCGGCCAGCAGCCGACCGACACCCGCACGCCGATCCCGGTCTCCACCGGTACCGAGACCATCGACACCACCAAGGGCACCGTCCACATGGTCATCGGCGGCGGCGGCACCTCGGCCCCGTCCAACCAGCTCTTCTTCAGCCCCGCCAAGGCCCGGGTGATCACCGGCGTCGGCGCCGTCGACCCGGCCACCGGCAAGCGCCCGCCGGTGTACGTGATCGAGGACGCCCCCTGGTCCGCCTTCCGGGACGCCGACAACCCGTACGGCTTCGCCTCCTTCGACGTCGACCCGGGCGGACGCAACGGGCAGACCACGATCGGCGTCACCTACTACTCCGTCAGCGGGCCGTACGGGGACCTCGTCCCGATCGACCGCTTCACCCTGACCCGCCCGCGCGGCACCCGGGGCGGCGGCCGGGGCCACTGAGCGCGACGCACCCGGAAGCGGGGGCAGCCCTGCCGCGCCGGCCGACGCCGCAGGGTGCGTGCCTCAGCGCCCCGGCAGGGAGCAGCTGACCCGCCAGCCCCCGGGCGTGCCCGGGCCGGCGGTCAGCGAGCCCCCGTGGGCGGCGGCCCGGGCGGTGAGCCCGGCCAGGCCGGTGCCGCCGGCGCCGGGGCGGCGGCGCAGCAGCGGCTTGCGGGACGGGCCGCCGTCGTCGGTGACGGTCAGCTCGACCGTGCCGTCCGTGCCGGGGGCCACCCGGACGGTGACCTCGGTGGCCTGCGGCGCGTGCCGACGGATGTTGGTGAGGGCCTCCAGGACGACGGCGTACGCGGTCGCCTCGGCCTCGGCGGAGAGCCGGCCGGCGGTCTCGGGCGCCAGCTCGGCGGTGGCGCGCGGGGCACCGGTGGTGCCGCCGGCACCGGTGGCGCCGAAGCGGGTGACCAGTTCGGGGAGGTCGGCCAGGCCCAGCCGGCGCGTGGTCGCCCCGTCGGCCCGCTCCTCCCGGTCCGGCGGATCGGACCGGCCGTCCCGGCCGCCCTCACCGCCCGGCTCGCGCAGGGCGCCGACCATCTCGTCCATCGAGTCCAGCGCCCGCAGCCCGGCCTCCTCCAGGCGCCGCAGCAGTGCGGCGGTCTCCCCCGGCTCCTGGTCCGGGAGTTGACCGGCCTGGGCCTCCAGCACGATGCCGGTGATCTCGTGGGCGACGAAGTCGTGCAGCCCCCGCGCCACCTCCAGCCGCTGTTCGCGCCGGGCCCGGGCGACCGCCCGCTCCCGTCGGGCGTCCAGGACCCGCAGGTAGAGGGCCGCCCCCGCGACACCGAGCAGCGGCAGCAACGAGAGCAGCACCCCGACCACCGACCAGGCCGCGCCGCCCTGCGGCGTCCGCAGGGAGAAGCGCAGCGGCAGCAGCACCGCCGCGAGCCCGAGCAGCCCGCCGACCGGGCCGACCCGGCGGTCGGACAGCCCGCGGACGGCCCGGAAGAGCAGCCCGAGCAGGGCGAGCCACTCGAACGGCAGCCAGAACGCGGGCAGCCGGTACGGCCCCGGGTAGACCAGGTCGACCAGCAGCGAGGCCCCGGCCACCGCCCCGACCGCCGCACCGAGCGTGATCCGCCCGGCGGGCCAGGGCAGCAGCGCCACCACCACGGCGAACGCCGCCGTCAGGGCGAGCAGCGCGGCCGCTGCCCGGGCGTCCGGTTGCGCCAGCAGGACGGGCGCCAGCAGGGCGAGCGCGGAGACGGCGGCGAGCGGCCGCCGGATCCGGGCGGAGCGGGGTCGGGCGGAGCTGGGTCGGGCGGAGCTGGTTCGGGCTTCGGTGCGCACCCACCGAGCCTAGGGGGCAGCTCTCCCGGGGGAGGCCGGTTCCTTCCCGGGGAGGAGCGACCCACCGTCAACTCCCCTCCGCAGCGGGAGGCCCGCGCGGCCGGGCGGAAGCATGCTGAGTGGCACCGGAACGACCGAGCCCGAAGGAGAACCCACCCCCATGAACCGCCGCCTCGCCACCGCCGCCGTCTCGCTCCTCCTGCTGACCGCGACGGCCGCCACCGCCGCACCGGCCGCCGTCGCCGCACCGGTCCCCGCCGCACAGGCGTCCGTAGCACAGGCGTCCGCCGCGGAACCGGCCGACCCCGCGGGCGGCTTCGGACCGGTGAGCGTGCGCGGCACCGGCAACACCGTCCTCACCACGGCCTTCCAGGGCTTCGAGGGCGACCCGGTGCAGATCTCGGTGGACGCCCGTACTTCCACCAACACCGATCCGCGCGGCACCGCGGGCCACTTCCACGTCCGTCACGTGCACACCGACGGCCGGCTGGTCGCCGACTTCGAGGGCGACATCACCTGCCTGGCCGTCGGCGGCCGGGAGGCAATCGCCACCGGGGTGATCACCAAGAGCGAGGCGCCGTGGTTCCCGGGCCTGGAGCTGACCGGTCAGAAGGTCGCGCTCTCGGTGGAGGACAACGGGCGGCGCGGGGACCGGATGGGCTGGGTCTGGGGCGTGTTCGGCCAGCCGGTCTCGGACTGCCAGGGCACGGTACCGTTCATCCGCACGACCAGTGGTGACTTCTCCGTGCGCGGCTGACACCCGGCCGACCAGGCCTGCCCGGGCCGCTCGGGTCCGACCGGGGCGACGCGCATGGTCGCCCGAGCACCCGCAGACCTGGAGGCCCCGATGCCCCTCGACCATCCGACCACCCCGCCGCGGGCGGGTGCGGGGTTCAACGACCGCACAGGGGACGGCCGTTGAACCCCGCACCCGGCCTTCGGCCGCCGGACTACGCCCGACTCGCCGCCGTCGGGCCGTACTTCGCGCTGGACACCGCACCGGCCGACCGTCCGCCCGAGGGCTTCCGGCCGCTGGCCGAGCTGTACGGCACCGGGCCGGACGCGCCGTTGGCGGCGCGGCTGCGGGTGGTGGCGCAGCGACTCGGCACCGACGAGCCCCGGGTCGCCGCCTCGATCCTGCACCTGGGACTGGCCGCCCGCTTCTGGTCGGTGGGCCTGGGCTCGGCCGTCCTGCTGGGGACGGTCCCGACCCTGGAGCACGCCTGGGTGCGGATCCCGGACCAGGGCCCGCTCGGCCTGTGGACCCCGCCGGAGCCCGTCCGGCCGCCCGCCGTTCCGTCCGCCGTTCCATCCGCCGTTCCGTCCTCCGGGACGGCCGCCGGGCCGACCGCCGGGACGCTCGCCGACCAGCTGCACGAGGCCGTCCTGCTGGGCCAGTTGGAGCCGCTGGCAACGGCCGTACGGGCGGCCGCCCCGCTCTCCCGCCGCCTGCTGCTCGGCAACGCCGTCTCCGCGCTGGCCGGGACGCTGCGGATCCTGGACGCCCATGCGCCGGTCGCCGCAAGGGCGTTGGTGGCGGAGTTGCTGGACCGTCCGCCGCTGGCCGGGTCAGGTACCCTGCGCACCGGGCCGCGCGGTACGGCGTTCCGCCGGAACAGCTGCTGCCTCTACTACCGGCTGGGCCCGGGCGCCGGTCTCTGCGGGGACTGCTGCTTCAGCACGCCGCCCGGCCGCGGGAAGCGGAACGGCTAATACCTTCACAAATGAAGGTCATATCGGCTTGCCGGCACCGTCCGGTCACCCGTCAGCCGCGCACCACCGTCCAGTCCACCGCCGCCGACGGCACCCCGGCCCGCTCTGCCGCCGGGTCCGCGAACAGCCCGCGCGCCAGCGAACCCACCGGCAGGGCCGGGGTGGTGGCGGCCAGCACCCGCCCCTCGCCGTCGAGCAGCGCGGCCTCACCGGCCAGCTCCCGCAGCGGCGGCACCAGCAGCCGTTCCAGCGCGGCCAGCGGGACGTCCCCGGCCGCCACCCCGACGAAGCCGGCGCCCGGGACGACCACCGGCCGGGCGCAGCACAGCACGTACCGGTCGGCACAGAGCAGGTCGACCTGCGGCCCGGCCACCACGGCCCGCCCCTCGTCCCGGGGCCGGGCGAACCAGGGCAGCGCCCGGTAGTCGTAGAACTCGGCGTCCGCCGGGTCGAGCACGAGCCGCAGCCGCCGCTCCCCGGCCCCGCGCGCGCCGCGGTACCACCACTCCGCGTGCAGGTCCGCGTCGGCGAGCGCGCCGGGTGCCACGACCGCTCCGCAGCCGAACCAGCGCGAGCCGGGCCGCGCCAGCAGTTCGCCCACCGCCCCGCGCACCGCGGCGAGTTCGGCGGCCCCGGGCCGGCGCCCCTCGGCGGCCGCCCGGGTCCAGCAGTCGGCCGCGGCCGCCCGCAGGCCGTCCAGTTCGGCGAGCACCGCGTCGACGGCGGCGGCGACCCGTCGGGCGCAGCGCTCGACGGCGGCGGGCCCGCCGAGTGCTCGGGCAACGGGCAGGGCGGGGCTGGACGCGCTGGTCATGACGGCTCCGGCGGCGAGGGAGGGTTCCGGCGGCAACGGGCTTCCGGCAACGGACTTCCGGCGAGGGGCGGCTCCGGGAACAACGGGTTCCGGGAGCAACGGCCCCGGCTCAGCCGTCGTCCGCCAACTCCAGGTGCCGCCGGACCAGATGGTGGACGCAGGCCACCGCGTGCGCCTCGGCCGCGGCCCGGGCGCCGGCCGCGTCGCCGGCCAGCACCGCGACCAGGATCTCCCGGTGCTGCTCGGCGAAGCGCTCCTGGTCCGGCCCGTGCGGGGCGGGCAGCCAGAGCAGCGGGCCGAGTTCGGCCTGGAGCCGGACGGCGAGCTGGGTGAGCCGCACCGACTGGGCGGCGACGGCGAGTTCGATGTGGAAGCGGGCGTCGGCGCGGCACCGCTCGGCGGGCCCTGCGGCGTCGCGCAGGTCGTGCACCAGCCGGGTGAGCCTCGGGCCGAGGTCGGCCGGGGCGCGTTCGGCGGCGAGCCGGGCGGCGGTGCCGAAGACGGCCAGCTCCTCGTCGCCGAGGTCGCGCAGGTCGACGGTGGCGAGGTCGCGCAGCCGGGCGAGCTGGAGGTGTTGGGAGCCCTCGGCGGGGGTGCGGACGAAGCTGCCGCCGTTGCGGCCGCGCCGGGTCTCGATCAGCCCGGCCTCGCGGAGCAGGGCGAGGGCCTCGCGGACGGTGCCGTTGGCGACGCCGAGCTGGTCGGCGAGGTCGTTCTCGCTGGGCAGTTGGTCCCCGTCCGCGACCAGCCCGAGGGCGATCGCCTCAGTGATCCGGCGGGCCACCGCGTCGGCGCGCCCGAGGTCGGCGAGCGGCGCGAGGACGGCGCTGAGCAGCGGGGTCGCACTGCCGATGGTCGTCACACCGCCCCCTCCTCGATCACCGTCGCCGGGTCGCCCGTCGCCGGGTCACCCGCCGCCGGATGAGCGTCTCCGAACCGCCGTCGCCGGATCACCGTCCGACCGGATGTTTCCCGCAGGGTACCTCCCGGTCGAGCGCGCACCCTTGCCGCTAGAAACTCAACCTCGTATGTTTTCCCGCAGCCTCGGCCCGAACAGCACCCCGCAGCACTCCCCCACGCATCACGACGACGCATCACGACGACGCGTCACGACGACGCGTCCTGACGACGCATCACGACACGTTCCCAGGAGCAGGTCATGACCGATGCCAGTGCCCGTGCCACCGCCCACTCCCCCGACCCGGACGCCGAACGGCTGGCCGCCCTCGGCTACACCTCCGAGTTCAAGCGCGACATGAGCCTCTGGGCGAACTTCTCGCTCGGCTTCACCTATCTCTCCCCCGTGGTCGGCGTGTACACACTCTTCGCCACCTCGCTCCAGACCGCCGGGCCGCCGATGGTCTGGAGCTTCCTGATCGCGGGCCTCGGCCAGCTGCTGGTGGCCCTGGTGTTCAGCGAGGTGGTCGCCCAGTTCCCGGTGGCCGGCGGGGTGTACCCGTGGGCGCGCCGGCTCTGGGGCCGCACCTGGGGCTGGCTGACCGGCTGGGTCTACCTGCTGGCGCTGATGTCCACCATCGCGGCCGTCTCCTACGGCGCCGGTCCGTACGTGGCCGCCCTCCTGGGCGTCGAGCCGAGCACCGCGACGACCGTCTGGTGCGCACTCGGCCTGCTGGCGCTCGCCACCGTGATCAACCTCGGTGGCACCCGGGTCCTGTCGGCGGCGGCCATGTTCGGCTTCGCCGCCGAGCTGCTCGGCGCCCTGGCGGTCGGCGCCTGGCTGCTGCTGACGCACCGCTACCACGGCCTCGGCGTGGTCTTCGACCGCTTCGGCGCGGGCGGCGACGGGAACTACGCCGACGCCTTCCTGGCCGCCGGGCTGATCGCGGTCTTCCTGTTCTTCGGCTTCGAGGCCTGCGGCGACGTCGCCGAGGAGGTGGCCGACCCGGGTCGACAGATCCCCAAGTCGATGCGGCGCACCATCTACGTCGGCGGCGCGGCGGCGATCGGGGTCAGCCTGGCCCTGGTGATGTCGATCCAGGACATCGGCGCGGTGGTCTCCGGCGACGACAAGGACCCGGTGGCCAAGGTGCTGCACGACGCCTTCGGCGCGGCCGGCGCCCGGGTGGTGATCGGCGTGGTGTTGATCTCCTTCCTGTCCTGCGTGCTGAGCCTCCAGGCGGCGGCGAGCCGGCTCGCGTACTCCTTCGCCCGGGACCGGATGATCGCGGGCAGCCGGCTGCTGGCCACCGTCTCGGGCCGGCTGCGGGTGCCGCCGTACGCGCTGCTGCTCGCCGCGGCGCTGCCCGGCGTGATCATCGTGGGCGCCTCGGCGCTCTCCGAGGGCGCCCTCACGAAGATCATCTCCTTCTCCAGCATCGGCATCTACCTGGCCTTCCAGATGGTGGTGCTGGCCGCCCTGCGGGCCCGGCTGCGCGGCTGGCGCCCGAGCGGGGACTTCCGGCTCGGCCGCTGGGGCCTGGCGGTGAACATCGGCGCGCTGGTCTACGGCGTCGCCGCGATCGTCAACATCTGCTGGGGCCGCACCCCGGACGCCGCCTGGTACGACAACTACCTGGTGCTGCTCTCGGCGGTGGTCGTGCTCGCGGCCGGCGGCCTCTACCTCCTGCTGGCCCGCCCGCACCTGCGCGGCGACGCCCCCTCGGGCGACGCGACGGCCGGTGGCGCGGCGACCGGCGGCGCGACGACCGCGGCCGGGGCGGCCAGGGGGCGGTCGTGACCGGGCTCCCGCTGGACGGCGTCCTGGTCGCCGACTTCGGCCGGGTCCTCGCCGCGCCCTACCTGACCATGCTGCTGGCCGACCTCGGCGCCGACGTGATCAAGGTCGAGCAGCCCGGTACCGGCGACGACACCCGCGCCTGGGGCCCGCCGCACGCCCAGGGCGAGGCCACCTACTTCCTCTCCGTCAACCGCAACAAGCGCTCCCTCACCCTCGACCTGCGCGACCCGGCCGACCACGCCCGCGCCGTCGCACTCGTCCGCCGCGCCGACGTGCTGGTGGAGAACTTCCGCCCCGGCACGATGGCCCGCCACGGCCTCGGCCCGGACCGCGCCGAGGCGCTCAACCCGCGGCTGGTCTACTGCTCGATCACCGGCTTCGGCTCCGGCGAGGGCGCCGGACTGCCCGGCTACGACCTGCTGGTGCAGGCCGTCGGCGGACTGATGTCCGTCACCGGCCCGGCCCCCGGCGAGCCGGTGAAGACCGGCGTCGCGCTGGTGGACGTCCTGACCGGACTGCACGCGGCGGTCGGCGTGCTGGCCGCGCTGCGCGAGCGCGAGGCCACCGGCCGGGGCCAGCTGGTGGAGCTGAACCTGCTCTCCACCCTGCTCTCCGGCCTGGTCAACCAGTCCGCCGGCTACACCCTGGCCGGCGCCGTGCCCGGCATCCTCGGCAACCGCCACCCCTCCATCGCCCCGTACGAGGTGTTCGCCTCCGCCGACCGCCCGCTGGTCGTCGCGGTCGGCAACGACCGGCAGTTCGCCGCGCTCTGCCGGGGCGTGGGCGCCCCCGAGCTGGCCGCCGACCCGCGCTTCGCCACCAACGCCGACCGGGTCGCGCACGTGGGCGCGCTGGCCCGCGAGCTCACCGCCCGGCTCGAACGCCGCACCGCCGCCGAGTGGTTCGCGGTCCTCACCCCGCTCGGCGTGCCCTGCGGACCGGTCAACGACCTGGCCGGGGCCTTCGCCCTCGCCGACTCGCTCGGCCTGCACCCGCGGGCGCCGCTGCCCGGCCCGAACGGCCGCCCGCTGGAGCTGGTCGCCAACCCGATCGGCCTCTCCCGCACCCCGCCCCGCTACCACCTGCCCCCGCCCCGGCTCGGCGAGCACACCGCCGAGCTCACCGCCTGGCTGGACGCCCCGCACGACGAGCGCCCGCACGACCGACACGCCCCGCACGACCAGGACGCCCCGACCGCCCCGACCGACCCGTACGACAAGGACCCCGAGGACCGCCCATGAGCACCCCGCACCGCACCCGCACGCCAGGGTGACCCCGACGGGCACCGGCGAGATCCACACCCTGGTGGTCGGCTAGGCCCTCATCGGGCAGGCGGCGTACCGCCAGGCGCGTACGGGGGGACGCCGAGGCCCGCGTCCGGCTTGTCCAGGGCCGGGCGCGGGCCGCCGATCCCCACCCGGTGCCGATGCCCGCGGCACCCGGTGAACCCTTCCGAGGGGCGCGGTCAGACCGCGACCGCCTCCTCCATCTCCTCCTCGGCCTCCGCCGGCGTCTCGACCGGACGGCGCCCGCGGCCCTCGTACATCGCCGCGGCCACCAGCGCCGCACCGCCGAGCAGCAGCCAGACCAGCAGGGTCACGACGTGCCCGCCGAGGCCCGCGCCGCCGTCGAAGTACATGATGCTGCGCGCGCCCTCCAGGAAGCCGGCGCCGGTCCAGAAGCCGTGCAGGCCGCCGAAGAACCCGTTCTGCAGCTCGGGCCGGTAGATGCCGCCGGAGGAGGTGAAGTTCAGCATCACGAACAGCACCATCAGGGCCAGCGTGGTCCACTTCTTCAGGAAGCTGTGCAGGCCGATGCCGATCAGCACGATGCCCGCCGAGTAGAGCCAGCCCAGCGCCCAGATCGCCGCGTAGTCGTGGTCGACCACGTGGAAGACCGGCCCGGCGGTGACGATGCCGATCACGCTGACCGCCAGCGAGACCGCCACCCCGACCAGCGCCCGGACCGCCATGCTCAGCCCCGCACCGGCGGCGCCGATCACCGCGACGCTGGCGTAGGAGCCGATGCTCAGTGCGACCAGCAGGAAGAACAGGCCCTGTCCGGTCGGGTCGCCCGCGGCCGGGGTGGTCAGGTCGGTGACGTGCAGCGGCACGCCCTGCCGGTCGGTGACGTTGGTGAACACCGCCGTGGCGGCCACCACCGAGGTGTCCGAGTTCCCCTTGGCGACGATCAGCTCGGGGCTCTTGGCGTCCGGCACGAAGGCGCCCACCAGGTCCCGGTCGCGCAGCTGCTGCTCGGCGGCGGCCCGGTCGTCCACGGTGCGGACGTCGAGCGCGTTCCCGGCCTTGCCCTGGATGGCCTGCGCCAGGCCCTGCGCCTGCGGCGTGGTGCCGACCACCGCCACCTTGAGGTGGTGGGGCTCGGGCTGGTGGAAGGCGCCCTGGTAGGCGAGCGCCATCCCCAGGCACATCAGCAGCGGGGTGATCAGGTGGACGGCCAGGTGCTTGAGCGAGTGCCCCAGGGTGGGCGCTGCGGCGGGGTTCCGGGGTGTGCTCATGGCGTTCGTACCGTCCTCCGGTGGCGTGTCTGTCAGCTTGATCATGAAGGTGGCAAATGCAACCAATGAGGGTGGTAAATGCAACCATCTATCGATGTAGCTTACAACTATCCGACACCGATCGGAAGCCGGGCCCCGAACAGGACCCGGCTCCCCGCCGCACTCGGCCCGGCTACCGCACCCGCACGCGGCCCGACCGGCCCGACCGCACTCAGCCCAGCTCGAACACCCCGTACGAGAACCCGTCCGCCCGCAGCTCCCCGTCCGCGACCCGCACGCCCTGCACCTCCAGCGGCCGGACGCCCGGCGCCGACGGGACGCCCTCCGGCAAGCCCGGCAGCCGGACGGACGCCGGCTCCCGGCGCGGATTGACCGCCACCAGGTACCGCCCGGCCCGGGTGTACACCAGCGGGTAGCCGGCGTGCCGGACCTCCACCCCGCCGGCCGCGCCCAGCCCCGGGTGCGCCCGGCGCAGCGCGATCAGCCGCCGGACGGTGTGCAGCAGCGAGGTGGGGTCGGCGCGCTGGGAGAGCACGTCCGGACGGTGCGGGTCCGGGTCCACCGGCAGGTACAGCCGCTCGGGCGGGGCGCTGGAGAAGCCGGCGGTGGGGCCGGGCGTCCACTGCATCGGGGTGCGCGAGCCGGCCCGGTTGAACCGCGGCCCGAGGACGCTGCCCTCGGTGTCGGGCAGGCCCGGCAGGTAGCGCATGCCGATCTCGTCGCCGTAGTAGACCGCCGGGAGGGTGGGCCAGGTGAGCAGGAAGGCGAAGGCGGGGGCGAGCTGCTCCGCGGTGCGCGGGCCGGTGGCCAGCCGGGAGAAGTCGTGGTTGGCGGTGGGCAGCACGATCTGCCCGCCGCCCTCGGTGAGTTCGGCGGCGGAGCGCCAGGCGTCCAGGAAGGGCTGCGGGGTGCCCCGGCCCTCGGCCTCGAAGTAGCAGGCCTCCTGGTGCCAGAACTCCTCGACCGTCCCGCAATTGTTGTTCCAGAGCGAGCGCAGCGGCAGGCCGTGGTCCGCGCCGCCGAAGTGCAGGAAGAAGTCGGCGTGGAAGCCGGCCGTGACGGCGGCGGCCGGGTCGCCCCACTCGGCGAGCAGGACGGCCTCGGGATGGGCGCGGTCCAGCCAGTCGCGCAGCTCGGTCCAGAGCTTGGCGGTCTCCACCTTGCCCGGGTCGTCCTTGACCAGCGAGTAGGCCATGTCCACCCGGAAGCCGGACACCCCGAGGCCGAGCCAGTGCGCCATGATCGCGCGCAGCGCCGCCCGGTTGGCGCGCGGGCCGTCCGCGTCCACCGCCTGCCGCCAGGGTTCCTCGGAACTGCCGCGTGCGTAGCCGAAGTTGAGCGCGGGCTGACAGTCGAAGAAGTTCGGCAGGTACCAGCCGGGGCGGCTGCCGGGCGAGGCGACGAAGCCGTCCACCGGGCGGTCGGACCAGATGTACCGGTGGTCGGACGGGTCCTCGGCGGAGGCCAGGAACCAGGGGTGGCGGTCGGAGGTGTGCCCGGCCACCAGGTCCAGCAGGACCCGGATGCCCTTGCCGCGGGCGGCCTCCACCAGGGCGGCCAGGTCCTCGGTGCTGCCGTAGCGCGGGGCCGGGGTGAGGTAGTCGGCGACGTCGTACCCGGCGTCGCGGAACGGCGAGGCGAAGCAGGGGTTGAGCCAGACGGTGTCGACGCCGAGCCAGGCGAGGTGGTCCAGGTGCTCGGCGATGCCGGCGAAGTCGCCGATGCCGTCGCCGTCGGAGTCGGCGAAGCTCTGGGGGTAGATCTGGTACAGCACGGCGTCGGCGAGCCAGTCGGGGCCGGGGCGGGTCGAGGTCATGGGCGGTTCCTCCTGCCGGGTCCGGGGCCCGGGGCTGGCCGGGCGGGGAGGGGCTGGGCCGGGACGGGCTCGGCCGGGGCCGAGCCGGGTGCCCCCGATTCTCGTCCAATCCCGGCCGTCCCGACAGCCCGCCTCGCCCCGCCGCAGACGCCGATGCCCCGCCGCGAACACCGACGGCCCGACTGCGCCCCCGCCGCCGACGCCGACGACCCGCTACGCCCCCGCCGCCCCGGCGCAGGCCGCCGTGAACGCCCGGGCCCGCCGGGTGATCTCCGCCCAGTCCCCCGCCGCGACCACGTCCGGCGGCACCACGTCCGTCCCCGCGCAGACCGCGAGCGCGCCGTGCGCCAGGAACTCGGCGGCGTTGCCCGCGTTCACCCCGCCGGAGGCCACCAGCGGCACGTCGGGGTACGGGCCGCGCAGGTCCTTGAAGTAGCCGGGGCCGAACGCCCGGGCCGGGAAGATCTTGACGGCGGCGGCCCCGAGGTCCACCGCGTGCGCCACCTCGGTCGGGGTGAGCGCCCCGAGTACCACCGGCACCCCGGCGACGGCCGCCGCCTCGGCGACCTCGGGGCGGCAACCGGGGGTGACCAGGAAGGACGCCCCCGCCTCGACCCCGCGCCGCGCCTGCTCGGCGGTCAGCACCGTTCCGACGCCGACCCGCCAGCCGGCCTTCGAGGCCCGGAACAGATGGTCCGTCACATTCGGTGTGGTGTAGGTGAATTCGGTCAGGTTGATGCCGCCCTCGGCGAGGGCGGCGCAGAGCGCGGCGGCGTCCGGGATCCGGGGTGCGCGGACCACCGCGATCACCGGTTCGTCGCGCAGGACGGAAAGCCCGGTCGGAACGGAGGGGTCGGAGGTGGGGTCGGTCGGGACGGACGGCTCGGTCATATGGCCAGGGTTCCTCGGTCGGTTCGGCGCAGGGCACGCCCGGGTCGGGCGCCGGTGGTGCGGCCCTCCCGGACGACGGCGCTGCCGTTGACGTACACGTACTCGATGCCCTCGGCGGGCAGTCGGGGGTCCTCGAAGGTGGCGGCGTCCCGGACCTTCCCGGGGTCGAGGAGCACCAGGTCGGCGTGGTGGCCGGGGGCGATCCGGCCCCGCCGGTCCAGCCCCAGCCGGGCGGCGGGGCGGCCGGTCATCCGGGCGATCGTCTCCTCCAGCGTGAGAACTCCCAACTCCCGGCTGTAGTGGCCGAGGTAGCGCGGGAAGGTGCCCCAGGCGCGCGGGTGCGGCCGGGCGCCGACCAGCAGTCCGTCGCTGCCGACGGTGTGCGCGCGGTGGCGCATGATCGCCCGGACGTTCTCCTCGTGCCCGACGTGCTGGAGGATGGTGGTGGCCAGCCCGTCCCGGCGCAGCAGGTCCAGGAAGACCTCGGTGCCGGTCCGCCGCTCCTCGACGGCCAGTTCGGCGACGGTGCGGCCGACCGTCCCGGCGAGCGGGGCCGAGCCGACGCCGGAGATCTGGATCGTCGCCCAGTCGGTGACCACGCCGTGGCAGCCGTCGCTGCCCTTCTCCTCCACCTCGTACCGGATCCTCGCGCACTGCGCGGGGTCGTCGAGCCGCGCCAGCGTCGCGGCCGGGCCGCCCTCGGTGGCCCAACTCGGCAGCAGGGCGGCCAGGGTGGTGGAGCCGGGCAGGTAGGGGTAGCTGTCCAGGGTGAGGTCGACGCCGTCGGCGAGCGCCCGGTCGAGGAGCTCCAGCAGCTCGCCGGCCCGGCCCCGGTTGACCCCGAAGTTCATCGTGGCGTGGGTCAGGTGCAGCGCGCAGCCGCTCCGCCGGGCGATCTCCACCATCTCCGCGTAGCCCTCCAACGCCCCTTCGCCGTACGAGCGTTGGTGCGGGGCATGGAAGCCGCCGTAGGCCGCGACGACGGTGCACAGCTCGACCAGCTCGGCGGTGTCCGCGTACATCCCGGGGGTGTAGCTGAGGCCGCTGGACATGCCGACCGCGCCGTCCAGCAGGCTCTTCGCCAGCACCTGCCGCATCCGGTCGAGTTCGCCGGGGGTCGGCGGACGGTAGGCCCAGCCCATGACGAGCATCCGCAGCGTGCCGTGCGGGACGAGGTAGCAGGCGTTGACGGCGACGCCGCTGCGGTCGATCCGGTCGAGGTAGCCGGCGACGTCCCGCCAGTCCCAGTCGAAGCCGTCCGGATCGCCGTTCCAGCCCGCGAGTTGGCGGCGCAGCGCGGGCAGCGTGGCA
This sequence comes from Kitasatospora sp. NPDC057518, assembly GCF_042802075.1. Classification (NCBI taxonomy): domain Bacteria; kingdom Bacillati; phylum Actinomycetota; class Actinomycetes; order Kitasatosporales; family Streptomycetaceae; genus Kitasatospora; species Kitasatospora sp. NPDC057518. The sequence continues at coordinate 4,319 of NZ_JBHVEU010000014.1, read as the reverse complement.
TCGTCGACCGGGGCGTAGGACAGGCCGTCCTGGCCGAGGACCTCGCAGGTGACGCCCTGGGTGACCTTGGCCGGGTGCTCGGGTTCGCGCAGCAGGGCGAGGTCGGAGTGGGCGTGCATGTCGATGAAGCCGGGGGCCAGTACCAGCCCGTCGGCGTCCACCACCTCGGCCGTGCCGAGGCCCTTGCCGATCCCGCCGATCCCGCCGGTCCCACCACCCTCACCGGACTCGCCGGTCTTGGCGATCTCGACGATCAGGCCGTCGGCGATCCGGACGTCCGCCCGGTAGCGCTCCGCACCGGTGCCGTCCACCACGGTGGCGCCCCGGAAGACCGTCGCGCCCCCGCGGGCCGCTCTCTCCCCGGGCATCAGAAGAACGTCCTGACCAGGCCGGTGACCTTCGGCTCGGCCGCGTCCGCGGAGTCCAGCACCGGGATCGCCGTCCACTTGTCGAAGGCGGTGCAGGGGTGCGAGACGCCCAGCCGCAGCACGGCGCCGATCGGCGCGAGGTCGCCCGCGTCCCGCAGGAAGGCGTGCTGGTCGTTGAGTGCCGTGATCCGGGCCGCCGTTCCGGTCAACTCGGCGCCGCCGCGCACCCGTTGCGGCTCCGGCAGGCCCTCGTCGAAGGGCAGGTCGCGCTTGCCGGCGTCCAGCAGCGCGAGCTGCGGCTCGGGCCGGGAGACGACCCGGGCCCAGCCGTGCAGCGCGCCGCGGAACGGCGTCCGCCCGCCGTCCCGGGCCAGCGGCGAGATGCCCCGGTAGAAGCCGTCGTCGTGGGCGATGTACGCGCCCGAGCGCAGCACCGTGAACGACTCCGGCAGGTTCGCCAACTCCTCGACCACCAGGTCGAAGTAGGCGCTGCCGCCGGCCGAGACCACCGGCGGGGTGCCGTCCGGGTAGGCGCTCGCCAGCCGGCCGTGCAGCTCGCCGAGCTCCCGCAGGTAGCCGCGGACAGCGGCCAGTCCCTCGGCCGAGGCGTCGTGCGCGATCGCGCCCTCGTAGCCGCCGATGCCCGCCAGTCGCAGGGTGGGGGCGCGCAGCACCGCGGCGGCGACCTCGACGGCGGCGTCCGCGCCGCGGGCGCCGGTCCGCCCGCCGGGGCCGCCGAGCTCGACCAGCACCTCGACCGGCCGTTCGGCTCCGGCGGCGCGCAGCGCCTCGTCCATCAGCCGCACGCTCTCGACGGAGTCGACCCAGGAGAGGAAGGCGAAGTCCGGGTCGGCGGCGAGTTCGTCGGCGAGCCAGGCGAGTCCGGCCGGGTCGAGCAGGGCGTTGGCGAGCAGGATGCGCTGGACCCCGAAGGCCCGGGCGATCCGCACCTGCGGCAGGTTGGCGAGGGTGATGCCGTGGCTTCCGGCGTCGAGCTGCGCCTGCCAGAGGGCGGGCGCCATGGTGGTCTTGCCGTGCGGGGCGAGCGCGACGCCCGCCTTGGCGCACCAGTCGGCCATGGTGCGGACGTTGTGGTCGAGGGCGGCGCCGTCGAGGGTGAGCAGCGGGGTGCCGAGCGAGGAGAGGGTGGGGCCGGTGGCGAGCCACTCCCGCGTGCTGCGGCCCCACGACTGCGGCGGAGCGGCTTTGAACCGCCAGTCGAGCGGTTCGTCGGCCAGGGCCGCCACCGCTCCCCGGGCGATCCCCGGCCCGGTACCGCTGCTTGCGAAGGTCTGCTCCACCGTGTTCCTCCATCCGCACAGGTTGCAACATGCGCAACGAGGGTTGCACATGCTGGCAACACGGTTCTAGCATCGGCGCCGGATCACGGTCAACGGACCGGGCTCCCGGTCGACGGGGTCGGCTCACGTGCGGTGCTCGCGGAGAACGCGGTGCTCACGGACGAACGCGGCGTTCACGCGCCACGGAGTCGGCCCGGTGGGCCCGCTCTCGACGGAACGGCCGCAGACGAGGAGCCCCGCACATGCCGCGACAGGACACCCAGGGCCCGACCCGCCCCGGCGCTCCCCCGACGGCCGTGTGCGTGGGCGAGTCGATGGCCGTCCTGCTGCCGGACCGCCCGGGCCCGCTGGAGTCGGTGGAGAGCTTCCGGCTCTCGGTCGGCGGCGCGGAGTCCAACGTGGCGGGCGCGCTGGCCGCGCACGGCGTGCCGACCGCCTGGATCAGCCGGGTCGGCGACGACGGCTTCGGCCGCCGGCTGCTCGCCGAGGTCGCCGCCCGCGGCGTGGACGTCTCGGCGGTCGCGGTCGACCCGCACCGCCCGACCGGCCTCTACCTGAAGGAGGTCGGCGGCACCACCGGCGACCGCCACGACCTCGGCCCCGGCCGCAGCCGGCTGCACTACCACCGGCGCGGCTCCGCGGCCGCCGCACTCTCGCCCGGCCTGCTCGCCGACCCGGCCGCCGCCGCGCTGCTGGCCGGCGCCCGGCTGCTGCACCTGTCCGGCATCACCGCCGCGCTCTCCGACGACTGCCTGGCCCTGCTGCGCGCCCTGCTCGCCGACCGCCGTCCGGGCCGCCTGGTCAGCTTCGACCTCAACTGGCGCCCCTCGCTCTGGCTCGACCGCGACCCGGCCGTCCTGCCGCCGCTGCTGGACGCCGCCGACCTGCTGCTGCTCGGCGCCGACGAGGCCGAGGCCGCCTTCGGCACCGGCGACCCGGCCGAGCTCCGCCGCCGCTTCCCCGCCCCGGCCACCGTCGTGGTCAAGGACGCGGCCCGGCAGGTCACCGCCCTGGAGCAGGACGGTACGGCGGTCACCGAGCCGGCCCTCGCGGTCGAGGTGGTCGAGGCCACCGGCGCCGGCGACGCCTTCGCGGCCGGCTACCTGGCCGGCACCGTCCGGGGCCTGGACCAGCGGCGCCGGCTGCGGCTCGGCCACCTGAGCGCCGCCTGCGCGCTGACCGCCCCCGGCGACCAGGCCGAGCTGCCGGACGCCGCCGTGGTGGCCGCCCTGCTCGACGCCTCCCCCGCCCAGTGGGCCGCCACCCGGGTCACCCCGGAGGGCATCACCGGCCCGTCCCTGCCCGCCGGCGTCGCACGTCCGGCCGACCGGACGCGGTGCGCCGACCGGCCGTCGTCCGCCGACCGGGCCCGGGCACAATGAGCGGGAACCCCAGCCCTCGAAGCGGAGCACGATGAGTCAGACCGTCACCCGCGCCCTGCGCATCCTCGCCGAGCTCGGCGAGGGCGAGCGCTCCCTCGACCAGCTCGCCGAGGTGCTCGGCGTCCACAAGACGACCGTGCTCCGACTGCTCCAGAGCCTCGAAGAGGAACGGTTCGTCTATCGCGACGCGGCCTACCGCTACCACCTGGGCGCCGGCCTCTTCGCGCTCTCCGGCCTGGCCCTGGAGCAGCGCGGCGTGCGCCGGATCGCCGCCCCGCACCTGGCCGAGCTGAACGCCGCCACCGGCCAGACCGTGCACCTGGCCGCGTACGAGGGCGGCGAGGTGGTCTACATCGACAAGTTCGACTCCCGCCACCCGGTGCGGATGTACTCCCGGATCGGCCTGCGCGCCGCCCTGCACAGCGCCGCCGTCTCCAAGGTGCTGCTGGCCGACCTGCCGCTGCCGGAGCGGCGCCGGGTGGTGGCCGGGATCGACTTCGTCCGGCACACCGAGCGCACCCTGACCTCCCCCGAGGCGCTGCTCGCCGAGCTGGAGAGGGTCGCCGCCCAGGGCTGGGCGCAGGACCACGCCGAGCACGAGTCCTTCATCAACTGCGTGGCCGCGCCCGTCCGGGACGCCAGCGGGCGGGTGGTCGCCGCCGCCTCGATCTCCGTCCCGGACGTCGTCCTGCCGTACGAGCAGGTGCTGGACCTGCTCCCGCAGCTGCTCGCCACCACCCGCGCCGTCTCGGCCGACTGCGGCCGCCCCGACCACAACTGACGAACCGTCACACAACGTAAGGAACCCGATGTCCGCCGAGCACCCCCAGACCTTCGAGAAGACCGAGATCCGCACCGACGGCGCCCCCGCCCCCGCCTGGATGTTCTCCCAGGGCGTCCGCAAGGGCCCGTTCCTCCAGGTCTCCGGCCAGGGCCCGCAGGACCCGGCCACCGGCGAGTACCTGCACCACGGCGACGTGAAGGCGCAGACCCGCCGCACCCTGGAGAACGTCAAGGCCATCGTCGAGGCCGGCGGCGCCACCATCGAGGACGTGGTGATGTTCCGCGTCTACCTCACCAAGCGCGCCGACTTCCCGCTGATGAACGAGGTCTACGCCGAGTTCATCGACGAGAACGTCAAGCCCGGCGGCGTGAAGCCGTGCCGTACCACCGTCTTCGTCGAGCTGCCGCAGGAGCCGATGCTGGTCGAGATCGACGCCCAGGCCGTCATCGGCTGACCCGGCCCCGCCGGACGGAAGGGCCCGGAC
>NZ_JBHVEU010000013.1:0-47015 GCF_042802075.1 Kitasatospora sp. NPDC057518 | reverse complement strand
CCGCGGTTCCCGCGCCGCCACCGTGTACAGGGCGGTCCCGACCGGGACCCAGGAGGCCTCCCAACCGGTGGACACCACGGCGAGGACCGCTCCGGCCAGGACCGTGTACAGAACCCGGACGGGCCACCTGCGCCGTACCGCGACCGGCAGCCAGACCACCGCCGCCACGGCCCCCGCGCCCCAGCCACCGCTCAGCGTCTCGCTCACGCCGAACGCCAGGGCGAGGAGTACGGCCGCGACCGTGTCCACGCCCTGCCACTGTCCGTCCCGCAGACGTCCGGCCACCAGCGGCCGTGACTCACCGTCACCCATGCCGGCCACGCTATCCAAGCGGGGCCCAGGACCCGTCAGCCCGGAGGACGTCATCTCACGGGCTGAGTCATCCGCACGACCGATGCCCGTCGTACCCTCCTGGGCTGACACCTGGTTCCTCCCCGGGGGCGAAGCCGCCCGGCTCGTCGGCCGAAACAGTGGAACGCATGAATCGGAGAACACTGCTGTCCTCGGGCGCCGCACTGGCCGCCGCCCTGATCCCGGGTCCGCTCGCGCCGGCGGCCGTCGCGCAAGCGGGGCAGGAGGAACCCGTGCGGTTCCAGCTGCCCGCCCCGAACGGCCCGTACCCGTTGGGTACGGTCGCGCTGCACCTGGCCGACACCGCGCGGCCGGACCCCTGGGTGCCCTCCCGCCCCTGCCGTGAGCTGATGATCAGCGTCTGGTACCCCGCCCGCGGCCGCGCGGACCGCCCCACCGTTCCCTGGATGCCTCCGGCGGCGGCCGACCGGTACCTGAGCATCCTCGGCCTGCCTCCCGGCCGGGTACGGCTGGGAGCCACCCATGGCCACGAGGGCGCTCCCGTCGGCGGCCCGCCCGGCCCCCTGCCCGTCGTGCTCTACTCCCCCGGCGCCGACGCGTCACGGTCGTTCGGCACCGGCGTCGTGGAGGACCTCGCCAGCCACGGCTTCGTGGTGGTCACCGTCGACCACACCTACGACGCGGCGGCGGTCGCCTTCCCCGGCGGACGCGTCGAGACGAACCCGACGGGCGGGATCAGCGACTACGCCAAGGCCCTCGCGGTCCGTACCGACGACATCCGCTTCGTCCTGGACCGGCTCGCCGTCCTCCGCGCGGGTGGCCACCCCGGCGTCTGCCGCACCCCGCTGCCCACCGGCCTGCGCGGGGCGCTCGACCCGCGGCGCGTCGGGATGCTCGGCCACTCCCTGGGCGGCGCCACCACCGCCGCGACGATGCTCAGCGACGGGCGGATCACTGCGGGCATGAGCCTGGACGGGGGCGCGGCGGGCCCGGTGGTGGACGCCGGGCTCGACCGTCCGTTCCTGGTCGTGGACACCCTCGGCAAGGGCGGCATGGAGAACAACCCCGCCCTGCGCGTGTTCTGGTCGCACCTGCGCGGCTGGCGCCTGCACCTGACCGTACGGGGAGCCGCGCACCAGTCGTTCGGCGACGACGTGCTGATCCTGCCGCTGCTCGCCCCCCTCCTGGGCAGGTCGGCGTCCGATCTGGAGGAGGATGTCGGGACGATTCCCGGGCACCGGGCACAGGCGTTCCAACGCGCCTACCCGCGAGCCTTCTTCGACCTCCACCTCCGCGACCAGGGGCGGCTGCTCGACGGCCCGTCCCCTGACTTCCCCGAGGTCGACTACGCCCGGTGAACGCCTTGGCTCCGGCCTCGCACGGGGATCACGACCCGGGGAATCCCGCGGGGCGGCGAATGCGGGCCGGGGTCAGTCCTTGTGCCGGAAGGACGCCTTCCCGGCGGCTTCGGCGTCGGGGCGAGGACGGTTGGGGGCAGGTCCTGGGCGAGCTGGACCAGCGCAGTGGTGCGACCCGGCCTCACGGGGATGTGGTGGGCGGCGAGGCGGCGGCTGAGCGCGGAGGCGGAGATGTGGCTACGCCTCCGCACCGGAACGCCCCTCTGCGGCGCCACTCCTGTTGACGGAGTGGTGTCACAGAGGGGCGGAGGGTGGGCTTGGTCAGGCCCTGCACATGACCAGGGCGCGACTCTGGCCGATGTGGGAGCGGGTTGTCCAGGAGTTGGCGTTCTGCGGGTCGGGGGCGTCCAGCTCGATCTCGTCGTCGATGGCGCCGAAACCGTCGAGGCCCAGACGGCTGTCCCGTCCGCCGCCTGCGATCTGTGTGCCCTGGGGGCAAGTGGCGCGGGCCACCTGGCCCTTCTGGGACCAGTCGGAGGCGACGACGGTGGGCACGGGCGCGCCCTGGGCGCACATGGCGTAGGCGCGGGTCTGGCCGCTCTTGGCCTGGACCATCCAGGTGTTGGCGCTGTCGGGGGCGGGCCCGTTGGCCTCGACGCCGTCGCTGAGCGCGCCGGTGAAGTTGGTTCCGATGCGGGCGTCCTGGCCGCCGCCGACCAGCCCGTAGCCGCTGGGGCAGGTGGCCTTGGCGATCCACCCGGCCTGGGACCAGTCGGAGGCGACGATGGTCAGCGCGGGGGCTCCGGCGGCACACAGCGCCATCGCGCGTGCCTGGCCCTTCTTGGCCTGCGCGGACCAGGTGTCGGAGACGGTCGCGTCGGGGGCGTTGAGTTCGATGTCGTCGTTGACGTCCCCGTTGATCAGTGTCTCCAGCCGGGTGTCCCGGCCGCCGCCGATCAGACGCTGGCCCGCCGGGCAGGTGGCCTTGGCGATCCATCCGGCCTGGGACCAGTCGGAGGCGACGACGGTGGGCACGGGCGCGCCCTGGGCACACACGGCGAAGGCGCGGGCCTGGCCCCTGCTGGCCTGGACCATCCAGGTGTTGGCGCTGTCGGGGGCGGGCCCGTTGGCCTCGACGCTGTCGACGACCGTCTTGAAGGTCGCGTTGACGTAGAGGTTGGCGTCCTGCCCGCCGCCGACCAGGCCGTAGCCGCTGGGACAGGTGGCCTTGGCGATCCACCCGTCCTGCGACCAGGCGGAGGCCACGATCTTCACTGCCGGGGCGGGCCCGTCCACCGCCCCGGCGGACGGGCCTGCCGCTAACACCGCGCCGGCTGCCAGCACCCCTGCGAGGGCGAGGCGGATCCCGTGCATCATTCGAGCCCCTTCACGTGCCACTGAAAACGACGCCCTCCCTAGCCGGGGGGCTCGTCGAGTGTGCGGTGCGGAACCCCGCCCACTAGATCACGGCACATTCAAACCACCTGTTCGGATGAATGCCGGTCACCGTCACCAGACAGCGCCCCCTCGCCGAGGGCCGCGAGCCGATGCGGCCCCCGCTGAGGCCTCCGGTCCTCGGGGGTCGAGACTGGTGAGCTCGCATGTTGATGTGTCGCGTCCACGGTGACCCCGTCGGGACGGGGTGATGCGCCGGAGGCCGGGAACGGCCGCGACGTACAATCGCGGCGAAAACGAAGCGCCAGGCCGGGATTCCGGCACCGGCGTGAGGGAGGGGACAGGATGTTCGGTTCGGAGAAGAAGCTCAACGACATGGCGGCGCGGCTCAGGCCCGACCTGAGTCGGGAAGCGCTCGGCGTCGGGCCGGACTTCCCGGGCATCGCCCCGAACCCGGTCCTGAGCAGGGACGCACGGAAGCGCAATGCGGAACTGCGCACGGGGGCGCTCGCGCTCGGCGTTCTCGTCGACTGGCGGGAGATCAGCAGCGGCGGCAGCCCACGCGTGGCCCTGATGCTCGACGTGGAGACCATCGGCGGCATCTCGTTCCGCGGTATCGCGGACGAGAACCTCACGATCACCGAGATCGCCCGACTCGCCCCGGGGCAGACGTTTCCCGTGCGCTACCGGCCGGCCGTCATGGACCACTACGTCGCCCTTGCCCGGGACGCGGACCCCGCCCACGTGCAGCGGCTCTCCGACGAGATCGCGAGCCGCAAGCGGACCTGACCCGAAGCCAGTCGAGTGCGAACCGGCCCCGGGGCGGAGCGCCAGCGGTGCCTTCCGCCCGTTGCGGCCCCCGCGTACGATCGGCGCTCATGGTTGACCTCTATCCTCCGACCGAGCCGTACGACACCGGGGTCCTGGATACCGGAGACGGCAACCGCCTCTACTACGAGCAGCTCGGCAACCCGGACGGCAAGCCCGCCCTGAACGTCCACGGCGGCCCGGGTGCGGGGGCGCCGCGACGGCCGACCCGGGCCTGGGACCCGGAGCGCTACCGGGTGATCCGCTTCGACCAGCGCAACTGCGGCCGCAGCACCCCGCACGCCAGTGACCCGGCGGCGGACATGAGCCTGAACACGACGCGGCATCTGATCGACGACATGGAGCGGCTGCGCGAACACCTCGGTGTGGAGCGGTGGTTGCTGAACGGCGCCTCCTGGGGGTCGACCCTCGTCCTGGCCTACGCGCAGCGGCATCCCGAGCGGGTCACCGAGATCGTCATCCCGGCCGTGACGACGGCCCGGCGGGCCGAGATCGACTGGCTCTACCGGGGTGCCGGACGGTTCCACCCGGAGGCGTGGGACCGGTTCCGCGACGGCGTCCCGGAGGAGGAGCGGGACGGCGACCTGTTGGCGGCGTACGCGCGGCTGATGGAGAACCCCGACCGCGCCGTCCGGGAGAAGGCCGCCGCCGACTGGCTCGCCTGGGAGGACGCGGTCGTCTCCAACGAGCCCAACGGTTCACCCGGCATGTACAGCGACCGCGAGGTGGACGAACGGATCGCCTTCGTCCGGATCTGCGCCCACTTCTTCAGCCACGGCGCCTGGCTGGAGGAGGACCAACTGCTGCGCGACGCCCACCTGTTGGCCGGCATCCCGGGTGTGCTCGTCCACGGCCGGCACGACATGGGCTGCCCGGTGCAGACGGCCTGGGAGCTCGCGAAGGCGTGGCCGGGGGCACGGCTCCACATCATCGAGGACTCCGGGCACGCCGGCAGCGAGGCGATGGGGCAGGCGACCCGGACCGCCATCGAGGAGTTCAAGAACCGCTGACCCCCAGGCCTCGGAGGCGACCTCGCCGGCCCCGAACTCAGGTCGCCGGACCGCGGTCGACCGGAGCCTGCCACGGCAGGACCGGGCGGACCAGCAGTGTCCGCCCGTCCGGCCACGTCAGTCGGACCTCGGTGCCCGCCACCCGGACCGTCACCTCCGGTGCCGGGGGCGCCCCCGGCGCACCGGTCAGCAGCACGGCGCCGACCACCACCTCGAACTGTTCTGACGAGTCGTCACATACCGGCGCCGGAGCGGGCGGGAGCACGAGGAGGGGCACGGCGCAGCGGTGGCCGAAGGCGTTCGCCCGCTCGCGGCGGTGCACCTCCGCCGCCGTCCAGCCGTGCAGCCCGAGCACCGCGCTGACCAGCCCCGGCCCGTTCGCGCCGGGTGCCGTCCGGACGGCCGCGCCCGGAAGCTCCCGCAGGACCGTCTCCGGCTCCGCCTCGGCCGCCAGCGCGTAACCCCCCTCGCGCAGGCCCCAGCCGGGCGGCCGGCGCAGCCCGTGCACCCTGATCTCCCAGGGCCCGGCCGGCACCGAGACGCTCACCACGGGCGGCGGGGCCGCGCCGGGGACGGGCCCGCCGGGGGGCAGCGGCCGGTGCCAGGAGGCGGCGTACCGGTCGGTCACGGCGAGCGGGTGGATGCGCTCGCGGCGGGTGGCGGTGCCGTCGGGCAGGAGCAGCGCCAGGTGGTTGTCGATCCGTGGCGCCTCCGGGCCGATCACCGGCCCGGTGCGGGTCGAGTAGGCGAGCCTGGCGTAGTGCGGCTCGTCGCGTTCGACGGCCGGCGGGGCGGTCAGGTAGCAGGAGCCGTGGTTGAGCACCCGGACGAGCCCGTCGGCGGCGGTCCGGTGGACGAGGAAGCCGGGGACGGGCAGCGCGGCCGTCAGGTCGGCGCGCTCCCCCGCGAGCGGCTCCTCGGGCGCCGTCCACACCGGGTGGCCGGCCGGGAGCAGCAGCCCCAGGAACCCCATGGCCGCCGCGTACGGGGAGCCGGGCGAGCTGTAGACCTGGGCGGCCGCGCTCTGCTCCCCGTACCAGCCGAGCGGGAGCAGGCCGCGCGGGTCGGGCGCGCCCCGCTCGGTGAAGTGCCGCAGCACGCCGGAGGCCAGGCGGCGGGTCTGCCCCGGGGTGAGCGGGGTCGCGCCGTCCAGCGCCCCGAGCCAGAACGGGGCCAGGCAGGCGAAGCGGTAGCTCAGCGACCGCCCCTGGTGGAGCACCGCGCCGTCCGGCCCGAACAGCCAGCGGTACTGGGCGAGGAAGCGGTGCAGCCGTTCGCGGTACAGCGCCGCCCTGGCCCCGGCGCGTTCCCCGGCGATCCGCGCCCAGAGCAGCGGGTAGAGGTGGAACCCCCAGGCGTTGTAGTGGTCGAAGCGGCGGCCGGCGTCGTAGGCCGCTCCCGGGCCGACGGCGAACTCCCGCGGGCCGCCCGAGCGGTAGTCGTGGCGGGTCTCCGGCCCGTCCAGGTACCAGCCGTCGCCGGAGTACCACGGCTCGATCCGGTCCAGCCGGTCCTCGATCTCGCCTCGGTCGTGCCCGGCGCCGACGGAGGCGAGGAACTCGCCGACCACCGCCTGGAAGAGCACGTGGTTGTTCTCCCGGACGCCCCGGCCGACCGTCCCGCCGAGCCAGCCCGCCACCTGCTCGCGCTGACCGGGGGTCAGCCGCTCCCAGATCCACGGGCGGGACTCGTGCAGGGCCACCGCGAGCGACGCGGCCTCGACGATCTGCTGGGAGTAGTCGGTGACGGCCGGCCAGCGCTCCGGCCCGCCGGGGTCCGTGCCGGCGAGCAGCCCGGCGGTGACCTGGTCGGCCAGCTCTCCGAGGCTGCCGCGCGCCGGCTCGTCGCCGGCCGCCAGCCGGACGGCGGCCAGCACCGCCGTCCGCGCGAAGCCCTCCAGGCCGTCGGTGTCGCCGCCCGACCAACTGCCGCGCCCCGGTGGCGAGATCCGCGCCCCGAGCGGGCTGCGGTAGGGCCGCAGGGACGCCAGCAGGTGGTCCGCGACGGCGATCCAGTGCCGCCGGGTCCAGCCCGTCACCGGCGCGCCCGCCCGGTCCTCGGGCGGCAGGTCGAGCCCCGCGGTCGGTCGGTCCCGCATACGGCGGCCTCCTGGTGGCGACGGTGCCGGCGGCTCCGGCACCCTCACCGTACGGCCGGGCGCGCCGCGGGCCCGGGCGGCTCAGGCCGGGTCGGCGGTGGAGACGGCGAGCAGCTTGGTCACCGAGCCGTCGTCCCCGACCACGTCGCGCAGGTGGCGGAAGCCGAGCCGCCGGCACATCGCCAGACTCGGGGTGTTCTCCGCGCCGACCATGCCGTAGACCTCCTTGAGCCCCAGTTCGTCGCCGGCGTAGCGGATCAGGCCGCGGACCACCTCGGCGCCCAGGCCCCGGCCCCAGAACTCCGGGGCCAGCGCGGTGACCAGCTCGTGGCCGTCGACGTTCCCGGTGCGCTTGACCTCGGCGTGGCCGGCGTACGCGCCGTCCAGCCAGAGGCCCCAGATGTCGAAGAGGTGCTGCGGGTAGACGTCGGTCAGGATCGCGCGGAACAGCGTGCGGATGTCCGGCTCGGGCACCAGGTCCTGGCCCATCCAGCGGCACACGTCCGCGTTGCGGAGCAGGGAGACGAAGGCGTCCTCGTCCTCGGGCCGGTAGGGGATGAACTCCAGGTGCTCGGTGCGCAGCTGAGGGGTCATGCCGCTCTCCTCTTGGGTCGTGGTGGTTCGGTGGTGCGGCAGCCGTGGGGCGGGGCCGGTCGGCGCGGCCGGCGGCCCCGTCCCCGCGGCCGGTCAGGCTCGGGCGTTCTCCATGCGCTCGCGCAGGCTCTTCGGGCGCATGTCGGTCCACACCTCGTCGACGTAGGCGGTGCACTCGGCCTCGGTGCCCTCGGTGCCGACGGGCTGCCAGCCGGCCGGGACGTCGAGGTCGGCGGGCCAGAGGGAGTACTGCTCCTCGTCGTTGCGCAGCACCTGGTAGCGGGTGTTCTCGTCCATGTCGGGCTCCTTCGTCATCGCGGGTCGGTCTCGGCGGGGTCGGTACGGGTGGGCAGGGTCGGTACGGGTCGGTACGGGTCGGCGGGTCCGGTGCGGGTGGGCGGTGTCGTCACCGTCCTTCCCGGGCGTGCCGGGCGATCTGCCGCAGGGCGGCGGCGAAGTCCTCGGCGGCCCGGCGGACGGCCCCGGTGCCGTGGACGGCGGGCCGGTGGTGCCAGGTGAAGGCGAGGCGTCCGTGCTGGGCCGCGCCGACCACCTCCAGCGGGTGGGAGCCGCCGTCCCGCGGGTCGTGGTCCTGGCCGAAGGAGCCGAGTTCGGCGCGGACCAGGCCGTCGCCGGCGGCCTCGGGCCGGGCGTCCCACTGGCCGAGGTAGTTGAAGACGACCTGGCCGTGGCCGCCGGCGGCGAGGCGCTCGCGGACCTCGGGCGTCCCGAAGGTGCGCAGGGCGCCGAAGCCCAGGCCGTTGCCGGGCACCGCGCGCAGCTGGCGGCGGACGGACTTCACCAGGGCGCGCCAGTCGCGGTCCGGGCCGGGCTCGGCGGGGTCGGGGACGTGGAAGGTGACGGGGTGGACGGTGGTGAACCAGCCGACCGTACGGGACAGGTCGACGCCGTCCAGCAGGTCCTCGCGGCCGTGCCCCTCCAGGTCCAGGCCGATCCGCTGCTGCCCGCTCCAGCGGGCCAGGGCGAGGGCGAGGGCGGCCAGCAGCACGTCGTTGACCCGGGTGCGGTAGGCGGCGGGGGCGGCGCGCAGCAGCGCCTCGGTGTCGGCCTCGTCGAGTTCGACGGTGACCGCCGCGGTCTCGGCACCGCCGGCACCGGAAGGGCCGCCGGGACCGGACGGACCGCCGGTCCCGGACGGGCTGCCGGGCAGGGCCGCCCGGGCGCCCACCGCCTCCTCCCAGTACGGGAGTTCGTGGTCCAGGCCGCCCTCGGCGACATGGGCGGCGAGCCGCTGCGCCCAGTCCCGGAAGGAGGTGCCGCGCTCCCCCAGGGTGACCGGCCCGCCCTGGACGGCCTGGCGGTGGGCGCTCTCCAGGTCGTCGCGCAGCACCCGCCAGGAGACGGCGTCGACGACCAGGTGGTGGGCGACCAGGAGCAGCAGGGCCGGGTGCTCCGGGTGGCCGGTGAACAGGGCTGCGCGCAGCAGCGGGCCGCGGGCCAGGTCGAAGCCGGCGTGCAGCTCGTCGGCGGCCTTGGCCATGGCCGCGTCGGCGGCCCCGGCGTCCTGCCCGGTCAGGTCGTGGTGGACCAGGAGGTCCTCGGCGGGGGCGGGCGGCGGGTTGAACTGGTGCCAGCCGGCCTCGTCGCGGGTGAAGCGCATCCGCAGGGCGTCGTGGTGTTCCAGCAGGGCGTCGAGCGCGGTGCGCAGCGCCGCCGGGTCGGGGTCGGCGGCGAGTTCGAGCAGGGTGGACTGGTTGAAGTGGTGGTGGGCGGCGCGCGGGGTGGTCAGGAACCACTCCTGGATGGGGGTGAGCGGGACGCCGCCGGTCACCGGGCCGTCGTCGGCGCGCTCGGTGGCGGTGCGTACGACGGTGGCCAGTTCGGCCACCGTCTGGTGGCTGAACAGGTCGCGGGTGGCCAGGTGCAGGCCGTCGCGGCGCAGCCGGGAGACCACCTGCATGCTGAGGATGGAGTCGCCGCCGAGCAGGAAGAAGTTGTCGTCGGCGCCGACCTCGTCGAGGCCGAGGACGTCGGCCCAGATCCGGGCGATCCGGCGTTCGAGGTCGGTCTCCGGCGCCCGGCCGGGGCCGGCCGCGGCCTGGGCGGGACCGGGGTCGGGCAGGGCCCGCCGGTCGAGCTTGCCGTTGGGGGTGAGCGGGAGCCGCTCCAGCGCGACGAAGGCCGAGGGGACGAGGTGCGGCGGCAGCGTCTCGGCGAGGTGGAGCCGCAGGTCGAGGGCTGGGGCGCCGGCGGTGGCGTCGGCGGGGACGACGTAGCCGACCAGCCGGCCGCCGCCCGGGCCGTCGGCGCGGACGGTGACGACGGCGTCGCGCACCAGGGGGCTGCGGCGCAGGGCGCTCTCGATCTCGCCGGGTTCGATCCGGAAGCCGCGCAGCTTGATCTGCTCGTCGGCGCGGCCGGCGAACCGGAGCTGGCCGTCGGCGGCGCGGCGGGCGAGGTCGCCGGTGCGGTACATCCGCTCGCCGGGGGCGCCGTACGGGTCGGGGAGGAAGCTCCGGGCGGTGAGGCCGGGGCGGCCGAGGTAGCCGCGGGCGAGGCCGGGGCCGGCCAGGTAGAGCTCCCCGGTGACGCCGGGCGGCACCGGCCGCAGGGCGGTGTCCAGGACGTACGCGCGGGTGGCGCCGCTGGGGCGGCCGATCGCGGGGCTGCCGCTGCCGGGGGCGAGCGGGCCGGTCCAGGTGGCGACGACGGTGGCCTCGGTGGGGCCGTAGGAGTTGACCATGCGCCGGCCAGGGGCCCAGGTGTCGACCAGGTCGGCCGGGCAGGCCTCGGCGCCGACGACCAGGGTGCGCAGCCCGGTCAGGGCCGCGGCGGTCTCGGGTTCCAGGGTGGCCAGGGCGGCCGGGGGGATCAGGGTGTGGCTGATCCGGCGGGCGGTCAGGGCCTCGGCGAGCCGTTCGCCGACCAGCGGCCCCTCCTCGCCGGTGACGAGGGCGGCGCCGGAGAGCAGCGAGATGCACAGTTCCAGGACGGAGGCGTCGAAGCTGGGCGAGGCGAACTGGAGCACCCGGTCGCCGGGGCCGACGGCGTACTGCTCGGCGGCGGCGGCCGCGAAGACGGCGAGGCCTCGGTGGGTGACCAGGACGCCCTTGGGCGTTCCGGTGGAGCCGGAGGTGTAGACGGCGTAGGCGGGGTGGGCGGGGGTGAGGGCGCTGGTGCGGTCGGCGTCGGTGGGCGCGGTGTCCGGGCCCTCGGCGGACCAGACCTGGGCCGGGTCGTCGAGCAGCAGGTGGGCGGCGGCGTCGCGGACCATGAACTCCCGCCGGGGCGCCGGGTAGTCGGGGTCGACGGGGAGGAAGGCGCCGCCGGCCTTCGCGACGGCGAGCTGGGCGACCACCATGGCCGCCGAGCGGGGCAGGGCGAGGGCGACCAGCCGCTCGGGGCCGACGCCGCGCCGGATGAGCTGGTGGGCCAGCCGGTTGGCGGCCCGGTCGAGGTCGGCGAAGCTCAGCTCCCGTTCGCCGTCGAGCAGGGCCGGTGCCCCGGGGGTGGCGGCGGCCCGGCGCTCGAACAGCTCGGGCAGGGTCGCCTCCGCCACCGGCCGGAAGCCGCCGTGCGGCTCGGCGGGCGACTCGTCCGGGCCGGCCAGCGGCAGCGCGCCGACGGCGCGGGACGGGTCCTCGGCGACGGCGGTGAGCAGGGTGGCGAGCTGGCCGGCCATCCGCTCGACGGTGGCCGGGTCGAACAGGTCGGTGTCGTAGGTGAACAGGCCGTGCAGGGCGCCGCTCGCGGTCTCGACGAACTCCAGCACCAGCTCGAAGGGCGTCCGTACCGCGTCGGGCTCGATGCCGGTCACGTCGAGGCCCGGGAGGTCGGGTTCGGCGGACGGCGCGTTCTGGAGCACCACGTGGACCTGGAACAGCGGGCTGCGGCTGGTGTCGCGCACCGGCTGGACTTCGTCGACCACCTTCTCGAAGGGCACGTCCTGGTGGGCGAAGGCGTCCAGGACGGTCTGCCGGACCTCGCCGAGGAGGGCGTCGAAGGGCTGTCCGGGCTCGACCCGGGAGCGCAGCACCAGGGTGTTGACGAAGAATCCGACGAGCCGCTGGACCTCGGGCCGGTGCCGGCCGGAGGTGATGGTGCCGACGGTGATGTCGGTGTCCCCGCAGAGCCGGGCCAGGTAGGCCTGGGCGGCGGCGACCAGGGTGGTGAACAGGGTGGCGCCGCGCCGCCGGCCGACCTCGGCCAGCCGGCGGGCGGTGTCGGCGGGCAGCTCCAGTCGGACGGTGGCGGCGTTGGCGGCGTTGGCGGTGCGCACCGCGGGCCGGGGCCGGTCGGTGGGCAGCTGCGGCGGGACCACGCCGGTCAGTCGGCCCTTCCAGTAGGCGAGCTGGTCCCCGGTGGGCGCCCCGGCGGTGCGCTGCCAGTGGGCGTAGTCGGCGTACTGCACCGGCAGGGGCGCCAACTCGGCTTCGGTGGCGCCGAGTTCGGCGCGGTAGAGGTGGGCCAGGTCGGTGAGCAGCACGCCGGTGGACCAGCCGTCGGTGACCATGTGGTGCAGGGTCAGCGCCAGCACGTGCTCGCGGTCGGCCAGCCGGGCCAGGGTGGCGCGCAGCAGTGGCCCGCGGCGCAGGTCGAAGGGGCGGGCGCGGTCGGCGGCGAGCAGGTCGCGCAGGGCCCGCGGCCGTTCGTCGGCGGGCCGCCCGGAGAGGTCGTGCAGCGGCAGCGGCACGGCGTGCGGCGGGTGGACCAGTTGGACGCCGTGGCCGTCGACGCTGTCGAAGGTGGTGCGCAGCGACTCGTGCCGGGCCGTCAGGGCGTCCAGGGCCGCGCCGAGGGCGCCGGTGTCGAGGGTGCCGCGCAACCGCAGCGCGAGCGCGACGTTCTCGGAGACGCCGGGCGTGAACTCCTCCAGGAACCAGAGGCGCTGCTGGGCGTGGGACATCGGGGCGGCGCCCGTGCGGGGCACCGGGACGACGGGCGGGCGGGCCGGGGCGGCGGGCTCCTCGGTGAGCAGCCGGGCCAGGCCGGCCGGGGTGGGGTGGTCGAAGACGGCGCGCGGGCCGAGCTCGGTGCCGAAGGCCTCGGTGAGGCGGGCGGCGAGCCGGATGCTGAGGATGGAGTCGCCGCCGAGGTCGAAGAAGCCCTCGTCGGTGCCGGGCGGGCGGATGCCGAGGACCTCGGCGAAGAGCTCGGTGGTGCGGCGTTCGGCCGCGGTGCGCGGTTCGACCCGCTCGCGGCGCCCGCCGGGCCGCTCCTCGGGGGCCGGGAGGGCGGCGCGGTCGACCTTGCCGTTGCGGCTGAGCGGGAGGGCGTCGAGCGGGACGAAGGCGGCCGGGACGAGGTAGTCGGGCAGGGCGCGGGCGGCGAAGTCCCGCAGTTCGCCGGGGTCGGGGGCGCCGTCGGTGCCGACGGCGTAGGCGACCAGCCGGCGGGCGCCGGGCCGGTCCTCGCGGACGACCACGGCGACATCGGCGACCAGCGGGTGGGCGGCCAGGGCGGCCTCCACCTCGGCGGGCTCGACCCGGAAGCCGCGGATCTTCACCTGGTCGTCCGCGCGGCCGAGGAACTCCACGGTGCCGTCCGGGCGGCGCCGGGCGAGGTCCCCGGTGCGGTACATCCGGGCGCCGGGCGGGCCGGAGGGGTCGGCGAGGAAGCGGGCGGCGGTCGCGCCGGGGCGGCCCAGGTAGCCGCGGGCCAGGCCCTCGCCGGCCAGGTAGAGCTCGCCCGCGCAGCCCGGCGGGACGGGCCGCAGCCGGGCGTCCAGGACGTGCGCCCGGCGGTCGTCCAGCGGGCGGCCGATCGGGACGGTGTCGGGCACCGCGGCGGCGTCCGACAGGGCGTGGGCGGTGGCGAAGGTGGTGGTCTCGGTGGGCCCGTAGCCGTCCACCACGGTCAGCCCGGGGCAGGCCGCCAAAACGCGGCGCACGGCGGCGGCGGGTACCACGTCGCCGCCGGTCCACAGGGTCCGCAGGCCGCCGAAGCAGTCCGGCGCGTCCTGGGCGAGCAGCCGGAACAGCCCTGCGGTGAGCCAGAGCGCCGTGGGCCCGTCGGGGCCGGCGAGGCGGCGCAGCAGCGCGGCGTCCACCGGCCCGTCGGGGGCGACGAGCACGCAGCCGCCGTTCAGCAGCGGCGCCCAGACCTCGAAGGTGGCGGCGTCGAAGGCGACCGGCGAGTGCAGCAGCACCCGGGCGCAGCGGCCGCCGGTGAAGCGGCTGTCGGTGGCGAGCGAGGCGACGTCGCGGTGGCGGACGGCGACGGCCTTGGGCTCGCCGGTGGAGCCGGAGGTGTACATCACGTACGCCAGCCGGTCCGGGTCTGCGGGCGGCAGGTCCGGGGCGGCCGCCCCGTCGCGGGCGGCGGCGACCTGTCCGGCGGTCAGGGTCACGGCCGCGCCGGCCCGCTCCAGCAGGGTGCGGCGGCGCTCCTCGGGGGCGCGCCGGTCGACGGGCAGGTAGGCGCCGCCGGCCTTGAGGACGGCCAGCTGGGCGACGACGAGTTCGGTGCCGCGGTCCATCGCCAGTGCGACCCGGTCCTCGGGGGCCAGGCCGTCGGCGAGCAGCCGGGCGGCCAGCCGGTCGGACCAGTCGTCCAGCCCGCGGTAGCTCAGCTCGCGCCCGCCCTCGCGCACGGCGGGGGCGTCGGGGGTGCGGCGGACCTGTTCGGCGAAGATCCGCAGCGGGCTGCGCGGCTCCGGCGGGCGGGCGGTGGCGTGCCAGGAGGCGAGCAGGTCGCGGTCGGCCGGGGTGAGCGGGTCCAGTGCGGCGAGGTCGCCGTCCAGGCCGTCGGCGAGGGCGGTCAGCAGCAGGGCGAGGCGGTCGGCGGCGTCCCGGGCCGTCCGCTGGTCGAAGAGCGCGGGGTCGTACGCCAGGTCGAAGGCGAGCTGTCCGCTCAGGTGGGCGCGCAGGCACCAGGGGAAGGTGGTGGCGTCGTCGGCGCGCACCTCGACCACCCGGACGCCGGTGCGGTCCGCGGCGGACTCGTCGACGGGGTAGTTCTCGAACACCAGCATGCTGTCGAACAGCGGCTCCCCGGCGGGCAGTTCGCTCAGGCCCTGGATCCGGGTCAGCGCCAGGTGGTCGTGGCCGCGGCCCTCGCTCTGGCGGTCCTGGAGGTCGCGCAGCCAGGGCAGCACGCCGCCCGAGGGGATGCGGACCCGGGCGGGCACGGTGTTGATGAACAGCCCGATCATCGTCTCGACGCCGGGCAGTTCGGCCGGGCGCCCGGAGACGGTGGTGCCGAAGACGACGTCCGCGGTGCCGCCGTAGCGGGCCAGCAGCAGCGCCCAGGCGCCCTCGACCAGGGTGTTGACGGTCAGTCCGGCGGCGGCGGCGTTCTCCCGCAGCCGGGCGGAGGCCGCCTCGTCCAGGACGCGGTGGACGGCGGCAGTGGAGCGGGCCCGGTGGGCCCCGGCGGGGCGGCGGTCGTAGGGCAGCGCGGTCCGTTCGGTGAACCCGGCCAGCGCGGCGCTCCAGTGCTCCTCGGCGGCCCGCCCGTCCTGCTCGCGCAGCCAGGCCAGGAAGTCCGCGAACGGGCGGCGGACGGGGCGGGGCGCCTGCGGGCCGCCGGTCAGCGCGGCGTACTCCTCGCAGACCTCGGTGAGCAGCTGGCCGGTGCTCCAGCCGTCCAGGATCACGTGGTGGGTGGACCAGAGCAGCAGCACCTCCTCGTCGGGCAGCGCGGCCAGGACGAGGCGGGTGAGCGGCGCGGTGCCCAGGTCCAGGCCGGCGGCCCGCTCCTCGGCGAGCAGCCGCTCGGTCTCCTCGGCCCGCCGTTCGGGCGTCAGGGCGCGCCAGTCGAGGTGGCGGACGGGCAGGGCGGCGCGGCGCGCGACCAGCTGGACGGGGTGCGGCAGGCCGCGCCAGTGCACGGCGGTGCGCAGCGCCGGGGTGCGGTCGGCGACCTGCTGCCAGGCGGCGGCGAAGGCCGCCGGGTCGCCGACGCCGGCCAGCCGGACGGCGATCCGGTCCACGTAGGCGCCGTCCTCGTCGACCAGGCCGTGGAAGAGCATGCCCGACTGGAGCGGGGTCAGCGGCAGCACGTCCGCGACCTCGCGGCCGTCGCCGACCAGGCCGTCCAGCCGTTCCTGGTCGAGGCCGGCCAGCGGGAAGTCGGACGGGGTGCGGCCGCCGGCGCCGGGGCCCGCGCAGTGCTCGGCCAGCTCGCGCAGCGCCTGGAGGGTCTGCTCGGCGAGGGCGCGGACGGCGGCCTCCTCGTAGACCTCCGCCGGGTAGGTCCAGCCCAGTTCGAGCCGGCCGTCCTGGACGGCCCCGATGACGTCGAGCAGGTAGGGGCGGGGCTCATCGGGGTCGGTGTCGCGCCCGGCCGGGGGCAGCGAGCCGCGCAGCAGCCCGTCGGCGCCGGTGCGGGTGTCCCACTGGCCGTGGTAGTTGAAGCCGACCTGCGGCGCGGCCGCGCCCTCCGGGAGGGCGGACGGGAGCAGGTGGCGCAGCGCGCCGTGGCTGAGTCCGCGCAGCGGGACGGCGCGCAGCTGCTCCTTGACCGAGCGCAGGGTGTGGTGCCAGCCCGCCTCGGGGTCGACGCACAGGGCGAGCGGGAACTCGGCGGTGAACCAGCCGACCGTCCGGGAGAGGTCCTGGTCGGGGAAGAGGTCCTCGCGGCCGTGGCCCTCCACCCCGATCAGCACCGTGTCCCGGCCGCACCAGCGGGCCAGGGTGCGGCCGAGGGCGCTGAGCAGGACGTCGTTGACCTGGGTGCGGTAGACCTCCGGGACGCGGCGCAGCAGCGCCCCGGTGGTCGCCTCGTCCAGCGTCACGGTGACGGTGGCGGCGGCGCCGTGGGTGTTGGCGCCCGGGCGCCCGGCGGGCAGTCCGGCCGGGGCCTCGCCGGTGCGGGTCCAGTACGCGGTGTCGCCGTCCAGGGCGCCGGAGCGGGTGTGCCGCTCCAGCCGGGCGGCCCACCGGGTGTAGGAGGTGCCCGGCTCCGGCAGCCGGACGGGCGCGCCGGTGCGGGCGGCCTGGTGGGCGGCTTCGAGGTCGGCCAGCAGGATGCGCCAGGAGACGCCGTCCACGGCCAGGTGGTGGATCGTCAGCACGAGCTGGCCGGGCCGGCCGGCGCCGCCGTCGAAGTACAGGGCGCGCAGCATCCGGCCCTGGAGCGGGTCGAGGGAGCGCTGGGCCTCCTCGGCGGCCCGCTGCACCTCCGTCTCCAGGACGGTCCGGTGGTGGGTGAAGACACCGTCCGGCGCCTGCTCCCGGACCTCCTGGTGCCAGCCTCCCTCGCCGTGGCGGAAGCGGGTGCGCAGCGCCGGGTGGTGCTCCACCAGCGCGAGCACCGCCTGCCGCAGCGCCGCCGGGTCGGTGTCCGGGGCCAGCACCAGCCGCTGGGTCATGGTGAAGCGCAGCGCCTCGCCGGGGCGGCGCCCGTCGAGGTACCAGTGCTGGATCGGGGTGAGCGGGGCCTCGGCGGGCTCGGCCTCGTCCGCTTCCGTCCGTACGGTCGACTCCCCGGCGCAGAGGGCGAGTTCGGCGACGTTCTGGTAGCGGAAGACGTCCTTGGTGGTGAGGGCGAGTCCGGCGGCGCGGGCCCGGGAGACGATCTGGATGCTGAGGATGGAGTCGCCGCCGAGCGCGAAGAAGTTGTCCCGGGCGCCGACCCGCCGCACGCCCAGCACCTCGGCCCAGATCGCGGCGAGCCGCTCCTCGGTGCCGGGGCGCGGGGCGACGTACGGGGTGGTGCGGTCCGGCTGGGCGGGCGGGGCGGGCAGGGCGCGCCGGTCGGTCTTGCCGCTGGTGGTGCGCGGGACGCGGGCGAGCGGGACGAACGCGGTGGGCACCAGGTGGTCGGGCAGGGTGCGCCGCAGCCAGGCGCGCAGCTCCTCGGCGGGCGGCACCCGGTCGCCGGCCGGCACCGGGTAGCCGACCAACAGGGTCCGGCCGCCCTGTTCGCGGGCGGCGACGGCGCAGTCCGCGAGGTCGGGGTGGGTCAGCAGGGCGGCCTCGACCTCGCCGGGCTCGATCCGGAAGCCGCGGATCTTGACCTGGTCGTCGGCCCGGCCGAGGAACTCCAGCTGCCCGGCGGCGTCCCAGCGGGCGAGGTCGCCGGTGCGGTACATCCGGGTGCCGGGGGCGCCGTACGGGTCGGCGAGGAAGCGGCCGGCGGTGAGCCCGGGCCGGCCGAGGTAGCCGCGGGCGACCTGCCGACCGGCCAGGTACAGCTCCCCCGGCATGCCGGGCGGCACCGGGCGCAGCGCGTCGTCCAGTACGTAGGCGGTGACGCCGCGGCCCGGCTGGCCGATCACCGGGCGCCCGGGGTGGTCGGCGCAGCGGGCGTAGGCGGCGTCGACGGTGCACTCGGTGGGCCCGTACAGGTTGTAGACGGTGACGCCGAGTCGGGCCCGGACCTCGGCCAGCTCCCGCCAGGTGGCGGCGGGGATCGCCTCGCCGCCGAGCTGGAGCAGCCGGGGGTGGTGCGGGGCGGGGCCGAACAGTCCGGCGGCGGTGAGTTCGCGCAGGTAGGAGGGGGTGACGTTGACGACGTCGAGCCGCTGCTCGACGATCCTGGCGCAGAAGGCCTGCGGGTCCAGCCGGACGTCCTCGTCGATCAGGTGGAGCTCCTGGCCGGAGACCAGCAGCAGCGGGCCCTCCCAGCTGGTGTCGAAGGAGAGGGAGGCGCTGAGGGCGACCTTCAGCCGGGCGCCGTCGGCGGTGTGCGGGGCGAGCATCCCCTCCCGGTGGTCGCGGCAGAGGTTGACCAGCTGGCGGTGCTCGACGACCACGCCCTTGGGGCGGCCGGTGGAGCCGGAGGTGTGGATCAGGTAAGCGGCGTTCCCCGGCAGGAGCGGGGCGGTCCGCTCGGCGTCGGTCAGGTCGTGGCCGGGCAGGGCGTCCCAGGGCACCTCGCGCAGGTCCCGCTCGGTCAGCACCGTGCGCGGCCGGGTGTCCGCCAGCAGCAGGGCGGCCCGCTCCTCGGGCAGGTCCGGGTCGACGAACTGGAGGACGGCCCCGGCCTTGAGCACCGCGAACAGCGCCACCACCAGGTCGGAGGTGCGCGGCAGCCGGACGGCGACCACCTGCTCCGGGCCGGCGCCGAGGGCCGTCAGGTGGCGGGCGAGCCGGTTGGCCCGGGCGTTGAGGGCGGCGTAGTCCAGCGTGGCGTCCCGGGCGACCAGCGCGGTGGCGTCCGGGGTGCGGGCGGCCTGCTCCTCGAACAGGGCGGTGAAGGTGGTGTCCGGCCCGGGCAGCGGCTCGCCCCGGCCCTGGCGCAGCACCTGCCGCCGCTCGTCCCCGCTCATCAGCGGCAGCTCGCCGACGGCCGTCCCGGGCGCCTCGGCGACGGCCGCCAGCAGGGTGGTCAGCCGGTCGGCCAGCTGCTCGGCGGTCCGCGCGTCGAACAGCCCGGTGCTGTACTCCAGGTAGCCGGTCAGGCCGCCGTCGTGCTCGGCGAAGTCGAAGGAGAGGTCGAAGGCGGCGCTGCGGACCGGCGGGGTGACGGGTTCGACCGTCAGGCCGGGCAGCGGGGGCGTCTCGGCGCCGAGGTTGTGCAGTGCCACCATCACCTGGAACAGCGGGGTGCGGCTGGTGTCGCGCTCCGGCTGGAGGGCGTCCACCAGCCGTTCGAAGGGCACCTCCTGGTGGGCCAGGGCGTCCAGCACGGTGTGCTGGGCGGCGGTCAGCAGCTCGTGGAAGGTCAGTTCGGGGCGGACGTCGCCGCGCAGCACCAGGGTGTTGACGAACATGCCGACCACGTCGTGGAGTTCGCCCTGCTCGCGGCCGGAGGTGACGGTGCCGACGGCGACGTCGCGCTGCCCGGACCAGCGGGCCAGCAGCACCTGGCAGGCGGCCAGCAGGACGGTGTAGAGGGTGCCGTCGGCCTCGCGGCCGCGCTCGCGCAGCCGGGCGGTGAGCTCGGCGGGAAGCGTGAAGGTCGTCAGCGCGCCCTCCCGGGTGCGCACCGCGGGGCGCGGCCGGTCGGTGGGCAGTTCCAGCGGGGCCAGGCCGTCCAGGGCCCGGCGCCAGTGGTCGAGGTCGGCCTCGGCGGCGGCGGTGCGGGTGCGCTGCCAGGCCGCGTAGTCGGTGTACCGGACGGGCAGCGCGGGCAGCCGCGGGCTCCGCCGTTCGAGGGCGGCGGCGTACAGCTCGCCGAGGTCGCGGCCGAGTACGCCCATCGACCAGCCGTCGGTGGCGATGTGGTGCACCGCCAGGGCGAGGACGTGCTCCTCGGCGGCCGTCCGGGCCAGGTGGGCGCGGAGCACGGGGCCTTCGGCGAGGTCGAAGGGGGCGGTGGCGATCCGCTCCAGGTGGGCGTCCAGCTCCGCCGCCGGGACGTCCGCGCAGGGCAGCTCGACGGGGTGCGGCGGGCGCACCACCTGCCGGGCCCGGCCGTCCCGTTCGGCGTACGTGGTGCGCAGCGCCTCGTGCCGCTCGACCAGGGCGTCCAGGGCGGCGCCCAGGGCGGCCCGGTCGAGGGCGCCGCGCAGCCGCAGCACGGACAGCGAGGTGTACTCGGTGCTGCCGGGCTCGAAGCGGTCGAGGAACCAGAGCCGCTGCTGGGCGTAGGAGAGCGGCGCCTCGGCCGCCGGGTCGGCGGCGGGGATGACGGCCGGTGCGGCGCCGGGGCGGGGTGCGCCGAGCGCCTCGGCCAGGTCGGCGAGCACGGGGTGGGTGAACAGCACCCGGGGCGAGAGGTCGGCGGCGCCGAAGGCGGCGCGCAGCCGGGCGGTGACCCGTACGGCGAGGATGGAGTCCCCGCCGAGGGCGAAGAAGTCGTCCTCGGCGCCGACCGCGCCGGTGTCCAGGACCTCCGCCCAGGCCTCGGCGACCAGCCGCTCGGCGGGGGTGCGGGGCGCGGTGCGCTCGCGGCCGGCCGCGAAGCCGTCCGGGCCGGGCACCGGCAGGGCGCGCCGGTCGAGCTTGCCGTTGGGGGTGAGCGGCAGGGCGGCCAGCGGGACGTAGGCGGCGGGCACCAGGTAGGCGGGGAGCAGGCGTTCCAGGTGGGCGCGCAGCTCGGCGGCGCCGGGCGGCCGGGCCGGGTCCTCCCCGACGAGGTGGGCGACCAGCCGGCGGGTGCCGGTGGCGTCCTCGTGGACGCCGACGGTGGCCAGGGCGACGCCCGGGTGGGTCTGGAGGGCGGCCTCGATCTCGCCGGGTTCGATCCGGTAGCCGCGGATCTTGACCTGCTGGTCGGCGCGGCCCAGGTAGCGCAGGGTGCCGTCGGCCTGCCAGCGGGCCCGGTCGCCGGTGCGGTACATCCGGGTGCCGGGGGCGCCGAAGGGGTCGGCGAGGAAGCGGCCGGCGGTCAGGCCGGGCCGGTTGAGGTAGCCGCGGGCCAGCCCCTCGCCCGCCACGTACAGTTCGCCGACGGCGCCCGGGGGCACCGGGGCGAGGTCGCCGTCGAGCACGTACAGCCGCAGGTCGGCGATGCCGGTGCCGATCGGGCCGGGGCCGCCGGCGGTGGCGGTCGCCGGGTCCAGCGCGGTGTGGGTGACGTGCACGGTGGTCTCGGTGATGCCGTACATGTTCACCAGGCGCGGCGCGTCCTCGGGGTGGCGCCGGTACCAGTCGGCGAGCCGGGTGACGTCCAGCGCCTCGCCGCCGAAGACCACCGTGCGCAACGCCAAGCGGGCTGATATGTCCGGGAGTTCGGCGTCGGCGCGGGCCAGCTGGTGGAACGCGGACGGGGTCTGGTTGAGGACGGTGACCCGCTCGTCGGCGAGCAGCCGCAGGAAGTCCTCCGGGGAGCGGGCGGTGTCCTCGGGCACCACGACGAGCCGGCCGCCGTGCAGCAGCGGGCCCCACAGCTCCCAGACCGAGAAGTCGAAGGTGTAGGAGTGGAAGAGCGTCCAGACGTCCTCGGCGCCGAAGCCGAACAGCTCGCGGGTCTGCTCGAACAGCCGGACCACGTTGGCGTGCGGCACCACGACGCCCTTGGGGCGGCCGGTGGAGCCGGAGGTGAAGATGGCGTAGGCGGGGCTGTCGGGCAGCGGGCGGTGCCCGGCGCCGAGCGGGCCGGCCGGGCGGCGGGCCAGGTCGGCGCGCACCGCGGGGTCGGCCAGGGCGAGGACGGGGACCTCGACGCCGGTCGGATCCGCCGGGGGCTCCAGGGTGACCAGGGCCACCGGGGCGGCGTCGCGCAGCAGTTCGGCGCGGCGTTCGGCGGGCAGGCCCGGGTCGAGCGGCAGGTAGGCCGCGCCGGTCTTGAGGACGGCGAGGACGGCCACCACGAGGTCGGCGGTGCGGGGCAGCGCCAGGGCGACGTACCGCTCGCGGGCGGCGCCGAACCCGGCCAGCCGGTGGGCGAGCCGGTCGGCCCGGGCGTCCAGCTCGGCGTAGTCGAGGTGCTCCCCGCCGCAGGTGACGGCCTCGGCCCGCGGGGTGCGGGCGGCCCGCTCCTCGAACAGGTCGACCAGGGTGCGCGCGGGCCGGCCCTGCGCGGTGCCGTTCCAGTCGACCAGCAGCCGGCGGCGCTCCTCCTCGGTGGTCCAGGCCAGCGCGCGCAGCGGGCGGTCCAGCCCGGCGGCCAGCTCGGTGAGCAGCAGCCGCAGCCGCCCGGCGAGGGCGTCCACCGTCGCGGCGTCGAACAGCTCCGGGTCGTAGGCGAGGTCGAAGCCGACCTGCCCGCCCTGGTAGGCGCGCAGCACCAGCGGGAAGCTGGTGGCGTCCCGGGAGGAGACCTCGGCCAGGCGCACCCCGGTGCCGGCGGCGCGGGCGTCGTCGAAGGGGTAGTTCTCGAAGGCGACGATGCTGTCGAACAGCGCGCTGCCAGAGGGGACGTCGCTGAAGCCGGTGAGTTCGGCGAGCGAGACCGCCGAGTGCCGGCGGGCCTCGGCCTGGTCCGCCTGGAGCTCCCGCAGCCAGTCGGCGGCGGTGCGCTCGCCGTCCACCCGGACCCGGGTGGGCAGGGTGTTGATGAACATGCCGATCATCGACTCGACGCCGGGCAGCTCCTCGGGCCGGCCGGAGACGGTGGTGCCGAACAGCACGTCCGGCTCGCCGCTGTAGCGGGACAGCAGCAGCGCCCAGGCGCCCTGCACCACGGTGCCGAGGGTAAGCCCGGACTGCCGTGCGGTGCGGGCGAGTTGCTCGGAGACCTGCTCGGACAGGGCGGCGCTGAGGCTGCCCGCCGAGCGGGCCCGGTGGGCCTCGCGCCGCGCCCGGTCGGCGGGCAGCGGGGTGGCGGTGGCGAAGCCGTCCAGGACGGACCGCCAGTGGGCCCGGGCGGCCCCGGCGTCCTGCCCGGCCAGCCAGTGCACGTAGTCGGCGAAGGGCCGGCGCACCGCCGGGGCGGGGGCGGCGCCGGTGGTGAGCGCCGCGTACTCGGCGAACACGTCGGTGAGCACCTGGGCGAGGCTCCAGCCGTCCAGGACCAGGTGGTGGGAGGTCCACAGCAGCTGGACCCGGGCCTCGGGCAGCCGGACCAGGGTGAGCCGGGTGAGCGGGGCGGTGGCGATGTCCAGGCCGAGGGCGAGGTCCTCGGCCTTCAGCCGCTCCAGCCGTTCGGCGCGCTCGGCCGGGTCGACGGCCCGCAGGTCGAGGTGGGTCACCGGCAGCCGGACGCCCCGGCGCACCACCTGGAGCGGGGCGGGCACGCCCTCCCAGACCACGGAGGTGCGCAGCGCGGGCGTACGGTCGGCGACCCGCTGCCAGGCCAGGGCGAGGGCGTGCGGGTCGGCGACGCCCTCCAGCAGCAGGGCGGCCTGGTCGAGGTAGACGTCGTCCTCGCCGCCGACCAGGCGGTGGAAGAGCATGCCCTCCTGGAGCGGGGTGAGCGGCAGCAGGTCCGTCACGTCCCGGCCGTCGCCGACCAGCCGGTCCAGCGCGGCCTGGTCGAGGCCGGCCAGCGGGAAGTCGGAGGGGGTGCGGCCGCCGGCGCCGGGGCTCGCGCAGTGCTCGACGATGCCGGTGAGCGCGGCGGCGGTGGCCTCGGCCAGGGCCCGGACGGTCTCCTCCCGGTGCACCCGGTCGCTGTAGTGCCAGGTGAGTTCCAGCTCGCCGTCGGCGACGACGGCGGAGACGTCGAGCAGGTGGTCCAGCGGCTCGTCGGGGGCGAGGTCGCGGCCGGGGGCCTGCCCGGCGGGGGCGAAGTCGCCGCCCTCGGGGGCGGTCCACTGGCCGTGGTAGTTGAAGCAGACCTGCGGCAGCGGACGGTCCCTCAGCGCGGCGGCCGAGCCGAGCCGGGCGAGGGCCTCGTAGCCCAGGCCCCGGCGGGGCACGGCGCGCAGCCGCTCCTTGACCCGCTTGAGGGTGGCGGCCCAGTCCGTCCCTTCCGGCAGGTCCAGGGTGACGGGGTACTGGGTGGTGAACCAGCCGACGGTGCGGGAGAGGTCGAGGCCGTCGAAGAGGTCCTCGCGGCCGTGGCCCTCCAGGGCGACGGCGACCCGCCCGGTGCCGGTCCAGTCGGCGAGGGCCCGGCCCAGCGCGCTGAGCAGCACGTCGTTGACCTGGGTCCGGTAGGCCTCGGGGACCTTCCGCAGCAGCGCCTCGGTGGTGGCCCGGTCGAGCCGGTGGCGCAGGGTGCGCACCGAGCCGGCGGTGGGGGTGCCGGGCAGGTCGACGGGCAGCGGCCCGGCGGGGGCGGCGGTCTCGGCGGTCCAGTACGGCAGGTCCGCGTCCAGGCCGCCGGTCCGGACGAGTTCGGCGAGCCGGTGGGCCCAGTCGGTGAAGGCGGTGGGCTCGGGCGCCGGGTCGGGGGTGCGGCCCTCGGCGGCCTGCCGGTAGGCCTGTGCCAGGTCGGCGAGCAGGACCCGCCAGGACACGCTGTCGACGGCCAGGTGGTGGGCGGTCAGGAGGAGTTGGGGCCGGGCACCGTCGGCGGGCCGGAACAGGACGGCGCGCAGCAGCGCCCCGGTGGCCGGGTCCAGCTCGGCGCGGGCGGCCTCGGCGGCCGCCTCCCGTTCCGCCTCCCGGTCGCCGGCGGGGTCGGTGGCCGGGTCGAGGGCGGTCAGCAGCGCTCCGGCGTCCGCGGCCGGCTCCTGCCGCCAGCCGTCCCCGGTGCGGGTGAAGCAGGTGCGCAGCGCCGGGTGGGCGGCCACCAGCGCGCCCAGTGCCCGGTCCAGCGCGGCTTCGTCCAGCCCGTACGGCAGGTCGAGCAGCATCGACATGGTGAAGTGCCGCAGCGGGCCGTGGGCGGCGAAGAACCACTCCTGGACGGGGGTCAGCGGGGCGGGCCCGTCCTGGTGGTGGCGCGGCGCGGGGGCGGCCGGCGGCTCGGCGGTGCGGGCCGCGGCGGCCAGGTCGGCGACGGTCTGGTGGCGGAAGACGTCCTGGGAGCCGATCCGCAGGCCCGCCGCACGGGCCCGGGAGACGGCCTGGATGCTCAGGATCGAGTCGCCGCCGAGTTCGAAGAAGTTGTCGGTGACGCCGACCCTGGGCACGCCCAGCACCTCGGCCCAGATGGCGGCGAGGGTCTCCTCCTCGGGGGTGCGCGGGGCGGTGAACTCCCCTTCCCGGACGTCGGTTTCGGGGGCGGGCAGGGCGCGGCGGTCGAGCTTGCCGCTGGTGCCGAGCGGCAGGGCGTCGAGCACGGTGAAGGAGGACGGCACCAGGTGGTCGGGCAGCACCCGGCGCAGGGCGGCGCGCAGGGCGGCGGCGGGGCGGGCGGCGCCGTCGGCGAAGACCAGGTAGGCGGCCAGCCGGTGGTGGCCGTGGGCGTCGGGGACGGCGGCCACGGCGGCGGCGCGGACCTCGGGCAGGTCGAGCAGGGCCGCCTCGATCTCGCCGGGTTCGATCCGGTGGCCGCGCACCTTGACCTGGTCGTCGGCGCGGCCGAGGTACTCCAGGCGCCCGTCGGCCGTCCAGCGGGCCAGGTCGCCGGTGCGGTACATCCGGGTGCCGGGCGGGCCGTACGGGTCGGCGGTGAAGCGGGCGGCGGTCAGGCCGGGGCGGCCGTCGTAGCCGCGGGCGACCTGCTCGCCGGCCAGGTGGAGCTCACCGCTGACCCCGGGCGGCACGGGCTGGAGCCGGCCGTCCAGGACGTAGGCGCGGACGTTGGGCAGCGGGCGGCCGATCAGCGGCCGGTCCCCGCCGTCGATCCGGCAGGCGATGGCGTCGACGGTGCACTCGGTGGGGCCGTAGTAGTTGTAGGCGGCCGTCTCCGGGCGGGCGGCGAGCTCGCGCCAGAGCCGGGGGGCGACCGCCTCGCCGCCGAGCATCAGCACCCGGGGGCGGTGGCGGGGGTCGTCGAGCAGCCCGGCGGGCAGCAGTTGGCG
The DNA here is from genome assembly GCF_042802075.1 of Kitasatospora sp. NPDC057518. NCBI lineage: Bacteria > Bacillati > Actinomycetota > Actinomycetes > Kitasatosporales > Streptomycetaceae > Kitasatospora > Kitasatospora sp. NPDC057518. Next base: position 21,332 of record NZ_JBHVEU010000013.1, on the reverse strand, counting down.
CAGGTAGGAGGGGGTGAGGTCGAGGAAGTCGATCCGGTGGCGGACGACGTACTCGACCAGGGCGGCCGGGTCCATCCGGGTGGTCTCGTCGACGAGGTGCAGCGGGTGGCCGTCCGCGAGCAGCAGCAGGCCCTCCAGCGAGGTGTCGAAGGAGAAGGAGGCGGTCAGGGCGACGTTCAGCGGGCCGCCGCCCGCGTCGGCGACGAAGCCGGCCCGGTGGGCGGCGAGCAGGTGGGCCAGGGCGCGGTGCGGGACGCTGACGCCCTTGGGGCGACCGGTGGAGCCGGAGGTGTAGAGCACGTACGCGGGGGTCGCGAGGTCCGGCGTGGGAAGGACGACGTCGACCGGGTCGTCGTTGCCCAGCAGGTCGCGCAGGGTGTCCTCGTCCAGGAACAGGGCCGGCCCGGCGTCCTCGAGCACGTAGACGACCCGCTCCCAGGGCAGCGCCGGGTCGAGCGGCAGGTAGCCGGCGCCGACCTTCCAGACCGCGAGGACGGCCACCACCAGGTCGGCGGTGCGCGGCAGTCGCAGCGCGACCAGCCGTTCGGGGCCGGCGCCGGTGGTGGCCAGCCGGCGGGCGAGCCGTTCGGCGCGGGCGTCCAGTTCGGCGTAGTCGAGGCGCTCCTCCCCCGCGACCAGGGCCAGGGCGTGCGGGGTCCGTTCGGCCCGGCGCCGGAGCAGCTCCGGCAGGCTGACGGCCTCGACGGGCAGCTCGGTGGCGTTCCAGCCCCGGGTGACCTGCTCGGTCTCCCGCGCGGAGAGCAGCGGCAGGGTGGCGAGCGGGCGGTCCGGTTCGGCGGCGGCGCCCTCCAGCAGGCGCAGCAGCTGCTCGGCCATCCGGCCCGCGGTGGGGGCGTCGAAGAGGTCGGCGCGGTACTCCAGGACGCCGGTGAGCGCCTCGCCGTCGGGGACGAACTCCACGCTGAGGTCGAAGGTGGCGGCCTGCCGGGGCACGGTGACCGGGGCGGTGGCGAGTCCGGGCCGGTCCCCGGCGGTGGGCGGGGCGGGGTGCAGCAGCACCAGGACGTCGAACAGCGGGTTGCGGCCGGCCTCGCGGGGCGCGCCGACCGCCTCGACGATCCGTTCGAAGGGCGTGTCGCCGTGCGCGAGGGCGTCGTTGCCGGTCTCGGTGGCGGCGGCGAGCAGCTCGCGGAAGGAGGCGTCGGGCGCCACCCGGGTGCGCAGCACCACCGTGTTGACGAAGCAGCCGACGGCCCGTTCCAGCTCGGTGCGGGTGCGCCCGGCCATCAGCGAGCCGACGGTGACGTCCTGCTGGCCGGACCAGCGGGCGAGCAGCGCCTGGGTGCCGGCCACCAGCGCGGTGTTGAGGGTGCCGTGCTGCTCGGTCGCGAGGGCGCGCAGCCGGGCGGTGAGCGGCGCGGGGACGGTGAAGGTGTGCAGGCCGCCGGGGCCGGCCTCCTCGCCGCGCCGCGGGTGGTCCAGCGGCAGGTCGGACGGCACGGCGCCGGCCAGCTTCTCCCGCCAGTGGGCGAGCTGCCGCTCCAGCCGGTCGCCGGCGAGCTGCTCGCGCTGCCAGGCCGCGAAGTCCGGGTACTGGGCGGCGACTTCGGGCAGTGCGGGGTCGGCGCCACGGACCAGGGCCTCGTAGGCGGTGCACAGTTCGTCCAGGACGACGCCCATCGACCAGCCGTCGGTGACGATGTGGTGGGCGGTCAGCTGCAGGACGTGGGCGTGCGGCGTCTCGGCGACCAGCAGGGCGCGCAGCAGCGGCCCCCGTTCGAGGTCGAAGGGCCGGGAGTACTCCTGGAGCAGGACGGCGTCCAGGCTCTCGCCCTCGGCCGGTTCGCGGACCGGCAGCTCCACCGGCCCGGGCTCCCGGACGGTCGGCACCGGCCGGCCGTCGCTCTCCGCGAAGGTGGTGCGCAGCGCCTCGTGGCGCGCCACCACGGCGGTCAGCGCCGCGGCGAGCGCGGTGCGGTCCAGCTCGCCGGTGAAGCGCAGGGCGACGGCGCTGTTGTAGCGCGGGTCCCCGGGGCGCAGCCGGTCGAGGAACCAGAGCCGCTGCTGGACGAAGGACGGCGGCAGCGGACGGCCGCGGTCGGCGCGCGGGATGGCCCGCTCGGCGGCGGCCCCGTCGCCGCCGGACCGGCCGGCCAGCCGCCGGCGCAGGGCTTCGCGCAGGTCGGCGGGCAGGGCCGCGGCGCGGTCCCGCTTCGAGGGCGTCGGAGGCGTCGAAGGCGTCATGGTCGTCGGGTCCTCACCGTTCGTCATCGTCGGGGCTGCCGGGGGCGGCGGGTTCGTCGGGGCCGTCCAGCGCGGCGGCTTCGAGTTCGCTGAGCACCAGGTCCTCCACCAGGTCGGCCAGGGCGGCCACGGTGCGGGAGACCAGCACGTCGCGGGGGGTGAGCGTGACGCCGAAGGCGTCGTTGGCCCGGGAGGCGATCAGCAGGGCGCGCATGGAGTCGCCGCCCAGCTGGAAGAAGTCGTCGGTGGCGCCGACGGCGGTGCGCAGGGCCTCGGCCCAGATCTCCGCCACCGCCTCCTCGGTGGGGGTGCGCGGGGCCACCCGTCCGGCCGGCTCGGCCTCGGCCGGGTCGGGGGCGGGCAGGGCCGCGCGGTCGGTCTTGCCGCTCGCGGTGAGCGGGAAGCGCTCCAGCACCGCGAAGGCCGTGGGGACCATCGGGCCGGGCAGGGCGCGGGCGGCCAGGGCGCGCAGTTCGGCGGCGGTCGGCGGTTCGGCGCCAGGGGCGGCCAGCAGGTGGGCGACCAGCCGGGGCAGTCCGGGCTCGTCCTCCCGGATGCTCACCACCGCGTCCAGGACGGCCGGGTGGCGCGCCAGCACGGCCTCCACCTCGCCCGCCTCGATCCGGTGGCCGCGCAGCTTGAGCTGGTGGTCGGTGCGGCCCAGGTAGTGCAGTTCGCCGTGGCGGTCTCGGCGCACCAGGTCGCCGGTGCGGTACATCCGGCCGCCGGGCGGCCCGTACGGGTCGGCGGTGAAGCGGGCGGCGGTCAGCCCGGGGCGGCCGAGGTAGCCGCGGGCCAGGGCAGGTCCGCTCAGCCACAGTTCGCCGGGGACGCCGTCGGGCACCGGCCGCAGCCGGGCGTCCAGGACGTACGCGCCGGTGCCGGGCAGCGGGCGGCCGATCGGCGGGGCGGCGCCGTCGGCGGTGAGCGGCGCGGACCAGGTGGCGACGACGGTGGCCTCGGTGGGGCCGTAGGAGTTGACCATCCGGTGGTGCGGGGCCCAGCGGGCGACCAGGTCGGGGCCGCAGGCCTCCGCGCCGACGATCAGGGTCTTCAGCGCGGGCAGGCTGCCGGGGGTGTCGGCCGGCAGGGTGGCGAGGGCGGCGGGCGGCAGCAGGGTGTGGGTGATCCGCTCCGCCCGGAGCAGTCCGGCCAGGTGGGCGCCGAGCAGCGGTCCGGGCTCGGGCACCACCAGCCGGGCGCCGTGCGGCAGGGCCAGGCACAGTTCGAGCACGGAGGCGTCGAAGCTGGGGGTCGCGAAGGCCAGCACCCGGTCCCCCGGGGCCACCTGGTAGTGGGCGGCCTCGGCGGCGGCGAAGGCGGCGAGGCCCCGGTGGGTGACCACGACGCCCTTCGGGGTGCCGGTGGAGCCGGAGGTGAAGATGACGTAGGCGGGGTCGTCCGGGTCGAGCGGGCGGGTGCGGTCGGCGTCGGTGGGGCGGTGGCCGGGGGCGCCGTCGGGGTCGGCGGCGAGCAGCTCGGCGACCTCCTTGGCGTCCAGGGTCAGCGCGGGCGCCGCGTCGCGCAGCATCGCCCCGATCCGCTCCTCGGGGTAGTGCGGGTCGACGGGCAGGAAGGCGGCGCCGGTCTTCGCCACCGCCAGTTCGGCGAGCACGGTGTCCGCCGAGCGGGGCAGCAGCAGGGCGACGGTCTCCCCGGGGCCGGCGCCGCGCGCGATCAGCCGGTGGGCGAGGCGGTTCGCGTGCGCCTCGGCCTCGGCGTAGGTCAGCTCCAGGCCGTCCGCGCTCAGCGCGACGGCCTCCGGCCACCGGTCCGCGGCGGCCTCGACCAGGGCGGGCAGGGTCGCCGGGGGCACCGGGGCGAGCGCCGGGCGGGCGGGGCCGTGCAGCAGCCGCTCCCGTTCACCGGGCGGCAGCAGGTCGAGCCCGTCCAGCGGGGTGGCGCCGTCCGAGGCGGCCAGCGCGTTCAGGGTGTGCAGCAGCTGGTCGGCGAGCCGCCCGGCGGTCCGCCGGTCGAGGAAGCGCGGGTCGTGGCCGAGTTCCACGGCGAGCCGCTCGCCGGGCGAGACGACCACGGTGAGCGGGTAGTTGGTGGCCTCCCGGGCGTCCAGGTCGCGTACCAGCAGGCCGTACGCGCCGGCCGTGGCGTCGCCGACCGGGTAGTTCTCGAAGACCACCAGGCTGTCGAACAGCTCGGTGCCCGGCGGGACCTGACTCAGCCCGTGCATCCTGGCCAGCGGCAGGTGGTCGAAGCGGCGGTCCTCGGCCTGCTCCTCCTGGAGGGTGCGCAGCCAGTCGGCGCAGGGCTGCCGGCCGTCGACGGCGACCCGGGCGGGCAGGGTGGTGATGAACAGGCCGACGATCCCGTCGGAGCCGGCCAGGTCGGCGGGCCGGCCGGAGACGGTGGTGCCGAAGCAGACCCGCTGCTCCCCGCTCCAGCGCGACAGCAGCAGCGCCCAGGCGCCCTGCACCACGGTGTTGAGGGTGAGGCGGTGGCGGCGGGCGAACTCCTGGAGCCGCGCGGTCGCGGCCTCGTCCAGCCGGTGCGAGAGCCAGTCGCCGGAGCGGGCGGTGTCGCCCTGAGCGGGCCGGCGGTCGTAGGGCAGCGGGGTGGGGGCGGCGAGGTCGGCCAGCACGCCGCGCCAGTGCTCGACGGCGGCACCGGTGTCGCGGGCGGCGAGCCAGCGGACGTACTCGGCGAAGGGGCGGCGCTCGGGCAGCTCGGGGCGCTCGCCCCGGGCGAGGGCGGCGTGGGCGGCCAGCACGTCGGCGAGGACGTGGAAGACGCTCCAGCCGTCCAGCAGCACGTGGTGGAAGGCCCAGACCACCCGGACCTGGTCCGGGCCGAGCCGGACCAGGTCGAGCCGCAGCAGCGGGGGCCGGTCCAGGACCAGCGGGCGGGCCCGCTGCTCGGCGAGCAGTTCCTCCAGCCGGGCGGCGCGCTCGGCCTCGCCCAGCTCGCTCCAGTCGTGCTCGGTGACCGGCAGCACCGCCTGGCGGTGGACCACCTGGAGCGGCACCGGCACGTCGCGCAGCACCACCGAGGTGCGCAGCACCGGGGTGCGGTCGACGACGTGCTGCCAGGCGGCGGCCAGCAGGCCCGGGTCGCGGGCGCCGTCCAGGACGAAGGTGATCTGCTCGACGTAGAGGCCGTGTTCGGCCTCGTCCAGGCCGTGCACCACCATGCCGGTCTGGGTGGGGGTGAGCGGCTGGATCTCCGTCACCTCCCGTCCGGTGCCGGCCAGCCGGTCGACGCCGGCCTGGTCGAGGCCGGCCAGCGGGAAGTCGGATGGGGTGCGGCCGCCGGCGCCGGGTTCGGCGCAGTGGCGGACGAGCTCCCGCAGCTCGTCCAGCAGTTCGGCGGCCAGCCGGGCGACCGTCCCGCTGTGGTGCACCGCGCGGGAGTAGGACCAGGTGAAGGAGAGCCGGCCCTCGGCGACCAGGCCGAGCACGTCCAGCAGGTGGGGGCGGCGGGCGGTGCGGTCCATGCCGCCGGTGAGCGGGCCGGCCGGGGCGTGCAGTAGGCCGCCGGGGGTGGCGCTCCAGTCCTGCCGGCCCAGGTAGTTGAAGCCGATCCGCGGCAGCGCCAGGCCCGGCTCCGGCTTGAGGTGGCGCAGGGCGCCGTGGCCGAGGCCGCCGCCGGGGACGGCGCGCAGGCTCTCCTTGACGGCCTTCAGGGCGGTGCCGGGGTCGGCGTCCGGGGGCACGTCCAGGGCGACGGGGTACATCGTGGTGAACCAGCCGACGGTGCGGGAGAGGTCGACGCCGTCGAAGGGCTCCTCGCGGCCGTGGCCCTCCAGGGCGACCAGCACCCGGCCGCGTCCGGTCCAGCGGGCCAGCACCCGGCCGAGGGCGCAGAGCAGGACGTCGTTGACCCGGGTGCGGTAGGCCTCCGGGACGTCCTGGAGCAGCCGGCGGGTGGACTCGGCGTCCAGGGCGAAGGTCAGCGACTCCTCGCTCTCCGCCGTATTGGCGCCGTCCAGGTCCACCGGCAGGTCGCCGTCCACCAGGCCCTGCCAGTACGGGAGTTCCGCGTCGAAGCCGCCGGCCGCGGTGTGCGCGGCGAGCCGTTCGGCCCAGGCCCGGAAGGAGGTGCTCTTGGCGCCGAGGTCGGGCCGCTCGCCCGCGCCCAGCGCGTTGTGGGCGCGCTCCAGGTCCTCCAGCAGGATCCGCCAGGACACCGCGTCCACCACCAGGTGGTGCGCGGCCAGCAGCAGCACCGGGCGGGGGTCTTCGGCGAAGCGGCAGAGCGCGGCCCGCAGCAGCGGTCCGGCGGCCAGGTCGAAGCCCTCGGCCAGCCGCTCGCCGAGGTCCCGCAGGACGGTCGCGCGCTGCTCACCCTCGGCGGCGGGCAGCTCGTGCGGACGCAGTTCGGGGGCCTGGCCGGGGGCGGTGCTGTGCTGGCGCCACCGGCCGTCGGCGAGCGGTTCGTAGCGCAGCCGCAGCGCGTCGTGGTGGTCCAGGACGGCGGCCAGCGCGGCCCGCAGGCTTTCCTCGTCGGTGTCCGGGGCGAGGGTGAAGGAGACGGACTGGGTGAGCCGGGCCGGGTCGCCGTCCAGGGTGTCCAGCAGCCAGTGCTGGACGGGGGTGAGCGGGGCCTCGCCGACCACCGCGCCCTGGTCGGCGGCGGGCTCGGGGCGCGGTGAGCCCTCGGCGGCGCGGGCGAGTTCGGCCAGGGTCTGGTGGGCGAACAGGTGCCGGGGGGTCAGCGCCAGGCCGTCCCGGCGGGCCGCCGAGACGATCTGGATGCCGAGGATGGAGTCCCCGCCGAGGGCGAAGTAGTTGTCGTCCGCGCTGACCTCGGGCACCCCGAGCACCTCGCGCCAGATGGCGGCGAGGGCGCGCTCGGTGTCGGTGCGCGGGGGCCGGCCGGCCTCCGTCGCGGGCGCGGCCCACACCGGCTCGGGCAGGGCGCGCCGGTCCAGCTTGCCGGTCGCGCCGAGCGGCAGCCGCTCCAGCGGCACCACCAGGGCGGGCACCAGGTGGCCGGGGAGGGTGTCGCCGAGGAAGGCCCGCCACTCGGCCTGGTCGGGCAGGGCGCCGTCGCGCGGCACCGCGTAGCCCACCAGCCGCTTGTGGCCGTCCTGGTCGACCACCCGGGCGGCGGCCGCCGTCACCCGGGGGTGGCGGGCCAGCGCGGCCTCGACCTCGCCGAGTTCGATCCGGAAGCCGCGCACCTTGACCTGGTCGTCGGCGCGGCCGAGGTAGTCGAGGCCGCCGTCGGCGCTCCAGCGCACCCGGTCGCCGGTGCGGTACATCCGGGCGCCGGGCGGGCCGTACGGGTCGGGCAGGAAGCGGGCGGCGGTCAGGCCGGGGCGGCGCAGGTAGCCGCGGGCCACGCCGGTGCCGGCCAGGTACAGCTCCCCGGGCGCGCCGACGGGCACCGGGCGCAGCCGCTCGTCCAGGACGTAGGCCCGGGCGCCGCCGACCGGGCGGCCGATCGGCGGGTCGCGGTCCGGGTCGGCGGGGTCGCAGGTGTGGGCGGTGGCGTAGACGGTGGCCTCGGTGGGGCCGTAGACGTTCAGCACCCGGCAGCCGGGGACGGCCTCGCGGACCTGCCGGACGGTGCGGGCGGGCAGTGCCTCGCCGGCCAGCACCACGGTGTCCGCCGCGAGGTGCACGGCGCCGTCGGCGAGCAGTCCGCCGAGGGCCGAGGGCACCGCGCTGAGCAGGCCGGCCCGCCAGGGGCCGGGGCGCTCGGCCAGGGCCAGCAGGTCGCGCAGGAGTTCCACGCGGCCGCCGGAGAGCAGCGGCGCGAAGATCTCGAACACCGACACGTCGAAGTTGAGCGAGGTGGCGGCGAGCACGTGGGCCAGGCCGCCGTCGGCGAACTCGGCGGCGGCCCAGTCGGTCAGGGCGAGCACCGAGCTGTGGGCGACCACGACGCCCTTGGGGCGGCCGGTCGAGCCGGAGGTGTGGATGACGTACGCGGGGTGCTCCGGGCGCAGGGCGCCGTGCCGCTCCTCGTCGCGGACGGCGTCGGCGCGGGCGGCGGCCAGGCGCTCGCGGCAGGCGGGGTCGTCCAGCACGATCCGGGTGGACGGGCCGTCGGGCAGCCGGCCGGCGGTCGCCGTGCCGGTGACGACGGCGTCGGGCCGGACGTCCTCGAAGAGGTAGGCGATCCGCTCGGCCGGGTAGCCGGGGTCGACGGGCAGGTACGCGGCGCCGCTCTTGAGCACCGCGAGCAGTGCCACGGCGAGTTCGACGGTGCGGGGCAGCGCGAGCGCGACGAAGCGCTCGGGGCCGGCCCCGGCCGCGATCAGCAGCCGGGCCAGCCGGTTGGAGCGCTCGTCGAGCTCGCGGTAGGTCAGCTGCTCGTCGCCGGAGCGGACCGCCGGGGCGTCGGGGGTGCGGGCGGCCTGCCGGGCGAAGGCCTCGGGCAGGGTGCCGTCCGGTGCCTCGGTGAACGCCCCGCCGAGGCGGGCCACCAGTGCGCGCCCCTCGGCCGGGTCCAGCAGCGGCAGTTCGCCCACCGGCCGGTCGAGGCCGGCCGCCATCCCGGCGAGCAGGGTGCGCAGGCCCGCGCCGAGCCCCTCGACGGTGGCGGTGTCGAAGAGGGCCGGGTCGTGGTCCAGGCCGACCTCGATGGACTCGCCGGGCGCCACCACCACGCTGAGCGGGTAGCTGGTCGGCTCCAGCACCTGCTCGGTCTCCACGCCGAGGCCGTGCCGGGTCAGCGACTGGGCGTCGAAGGGGTAGTTCTCGAAGACCACCAGGCTGTCGAACAGGGCGGTGCCGCCGGGCAGTTCGCTCCAGCCCTGGAGCTGGGCCAGCGAGACGGCGTCGTGCCGGCGGGCCTCGGACTGGTGGTCCTGGACCTCCCGCAGCAGCTCCCGCAGCGGGCGCCGGGGGTCGATCCGCACCCGGGTCGGCAGGGCGTTGATGAACAGCCCCACCATCGAGGTGACGCCGGGGAGTTCGGCGGGCCGGCCGGAGACGATGGTGCCGAACACCACGTCGTCCCCGCCGCCGTAGCGGGAGAGCAGCAGCGCCCAGGCGCCCTGGAGCACGGTGTTGACGGTCAGCCCGGCCTGCCGGGCGGTGTCGCGCAGCCGCTCGGACAGCTCGGCGCCGAGGGCGACCCGCACCGAGGCCGAGGAGGAGGCGCGGTGGGCGCCGGCCGGGCGGCGGTCCCGGGGCAGTTCGGTGGGGGCGGGGAAGCCGGCCAGGGTGTCGCGCCAGTACCGCTCGGCCTCCGCCCCGTCCTGGCCGGCCAGCCAGCGCAGGTAGTCGGCGTAGGGCGCCCGTTCGGCCGGAGCGGGGGCGCGTCCGGCGGTCAGGGCGGCGTAGCGCTCGCACACCTCGTCGAAGACCTGGGCGGCGCTCCAGCCGTCGAGCAGCACGTGGTGGAAGGTCCACACCACCCGGACCCGGGTCGGTGTCAGCCGGATCAGGGCGAGGCGCAGCAGCGGCGCGCCGCCGAGGTCGATGCCGGCCGCCCGGTCCTCGGCGAGCAGCCGGGCGGTGTCCCGCTCGACCTGTTCGGCGGGGCGGCCGGTCCAGTCGTGGTGGGCGACCGGGACGGCGGCCCGGTGCTGGACGACCTGGAGCGGTTCGGCGCCGTCCTGCCAGCTGAGCCGGGTGCGCAGGATCGCGTTGGCGTCGGCGGTCCGCTGCCAGGCCTCGGCCAGCGCGTGCGGGTCGGTGACCCCGTCCAGCACCAGCTGGACCTGGTTGACGTAGGTGTCGCCGTCCGGGTCGAGCAGGCTGTGGAAGAGCATCCCGGCCTGCATCGGGGTCAGCGGGTAGACGTCGGCGACCGTTCGGCCGTCCCCGGCGATCCGGTCCACCGCCGCCTGGTCGAGCCGGGCGAGCGGGAAGTCGGCGGGGGTGCGGCCGCCCGAGCCGGGCTCGGCGCAGTGGGCGACGATCTCCTCCAGGGCGCCCAGCATGGCGTGGGCGAGCCCGGTGACGGTGTCGGCGCGGTGCCGGCCGGCGCTGTAGTACCAGCCGATCTCCAGCTCGCCGTCCTCGACCCGGGCGACCACGTCCAGCAGGTGGGGGCGCTCGGTGCCGGGCGCCTCCGCGCCGCCGAGGCCGCCGGGGACGGCGCGGACCAGGGCGGCGCCGTCGGCGGACCAGTCGAAGCGGCCCAGGTAGTTGAAGGCGATGCCGGGGGCGGGCGCGTCGGCGAGCGCCGCGTCCCGGGCGAGGTGGCGCAGCGCGCCGTACCCGAGGCCGCGGTCGGGCACCGCCCGCAGCTGCTCCTTGACGGCCTTCAGGGCGGTGCCCCAGTCCCCCGCCGGGACGTCGAGGGCGACGGGGAAGAGCGAGGTGAGCCAGCCGACCGTGCGGGACAGGTCGAGGCCGTCGAACAGCCGGTCCTCGCGGCCGTGGCCCTCCAGGCCGACGGCGACGGTGCCGCGCCCGGTCCAGTCGGCGAGCACCCGGCCGAGCGCGGTGAGCAGCACGTCGTCGATCCGGGTGCGGTAGACCGCGGGGACCTGCCGCAGCAGGGCGTCGGTGCGGTCGCGGTCCAGCCGGACGGTCACCTCGCGCAGGTCGGCGGCGGTGTTGGTACCGTCGCCGTCCACCGGCAGCGGGGTGGCGCAGGCCCGGGCGGCGGCCGCCCAGTGGTCGCGCTGCCCGTCGAAGCCGCCGGCTTCGGTGTGCGCGGCCAGGCGGCGGGCCCACTCCCGGACGGAACTGGTGCGGGCGGGCAGCCGCAGCGGGCGGCCCTCGACGGCCTGCCGGTAGGCGGTCTCCAGGTCCTCCAGCAGCACCCGCCAGGAGACGCCGTCGACCACCAGGTGGTGGACGGCCAGCAGCAGCCGGTCGGGGCGGTCCGCGTCGCCGCTGAACAGGCGGGCGGTGAGCAGCGGGCCGTCGGCCGGCCGGAAGGAGGCGTGGGCGGCCGCGGTCACCGCCTCCTCGGCGCCGTGGCCGTGGACCTCCAGCAGCTCGGGCGCGGCCTCCTCGGCGGGGGCGCAGTGCTGCCGCCAGGTGCCGTCCTCGGCGCGGGTGAAGCGGGAGCGCAGCGCGTCGTGGTGGGCCCACAGGGCGGCCAGGGCGCGGCGCAGGGCCCGGGGGTCGACGGCGCCGGGGGCCTCCACCACCAGGGACTGGTCGAAGTGGTGGGCGTACGGCGGGTTCGGGTCGAGGAACCAGTGCTGGATCGGCGTCAGGCCGACCTCGCCGCCGACCGGTTCGGTGCCCGCGACGGTGACGGCGCTGCCGGCGGCCGCGGCCAGGGCGGCGACGGTGGGGTGCCGGAACAGGTCGCGCGGGGAGAGCGCGAGGCCGGCGGCGCGGGCCCGGGAGACCACCTGGATGCTCAGGATGGAGTCGCCGCCGAGCAGGAAGAAGTCGTCGTCCAGCCCGACCCGTTCGACCCCGAGCAGCTCGGCCCAGATCGCGGCGAGCAGGCGCTCGCGGTCGGTGCCGGGGGCGCGGTGGGGGCGGTCGCCGCCCGCCGCCGACCAGTCGGGGGCGGGCAGCCGGCGGCGGTCCACCTTGCCGTTGGCGGTGAGCGGGAGTTCGGGCAGCGTGACGAAGGCCGCGGGCAGCATGTAGTCGGGCAGGTCGGCGGCCAGGTGGGCGCGCAACTCGGCGGCGGGCGGCTCGGCGCCCTCGGCCGGCACCAGGTGGGCGGCGAGGCGCTTGCGTCCGGCGTCCTGGTGGAGCGAGACCACGGCCTCGGCGACGGCCGGGTGGGCGGTGAGCCGGGCCTCGATCTCGGCGGGTTCGATCCGGAAGCCGCGGATCTTTATCTGGTCGTCGGCGCGGCCGACGAAGTGCAGTTCGCCGTCCGCGCTCCACCGGACGGTGTCGCCGGTGCGGTACATCCGGGCGCCGGGCGGGCCGAAGGGGTCGGCGAGGTAGCGGGCGGCGGTCTCGCCGGGGCGGCCCGCGTAGCCGCGCGCGAGCCCGGCCCCGGCGATGTACAGCTCACCGGTGATGCCCGGCGGTTGGGGCTGGAGCGCAGCGTCCAGGACGTACACCCGGGTGTTGTCCAGCGGGCGGCCGATCGGCAGCGTGGCGGGCAGCTCGTCGCCCTCGCGGAAGGCCCGGCGGGTGGCGAAGGTGGTGGTCTCGGTCGGCCCGTAGCCGTCGACCACGGTGAGGCCGGGGCAGGCCGCCAGGACCTTGCGAACGGCGGCGCCGGGCACCGCCTCGCCGCCGGTCCACACCTCGCGGGCGCCGCGCAGGCAGCCCGGGTCCTCCTGGGCGAGCAACCGGAACAGCCCGGCCGTCAGCCACAGGCAGGTCACGCCCCGTTCGGTGACGGCGTGCCGGACGGCGGCGGCGTCCAGGTCCTCCGGCGGGGCGAGGACGGCGGTGCCGCCGCGCAGCAGCGGCACCCACAGCTCGTAGGTGGCGGCGTCGAAGGCGTGCGGGGAGTGCACCAGCACCCGGTCGTGGCCGGTGAAGGCGCGGTCCAGGGCGAGCGCGGCGACGTCCCGGCGGCGCACCGCGACGCCCTTGGGGGTGCCGGTGGAGCCCGAGGTGAACATCAGGTACTGGACGTTGTCGGGGTGGACGGCCGCCGGGGGCGCGGCCGGCGCCCCGGTACGGTCCGGCCGGTCGACGCGCAGCACCCGCTCGGCGGGGCGCAGCTCGGCGGCGGTGTCCGCCCAGCGGGCGTCGGTGAGCAGCAGCTCGGCGCCCGCCTCGGCCAGCATCCGGTGCAGCCGCTCGCGCGGCGCCCGGCCGTCCAGCGGCACGAAGACGCCGCCGGTGCGGACCAGTGCCAGCTGGGCGACGACCAGCTCGACGGAGCGCTCCATCAGCACCCCGACCGGCTGCTCCACCCGGACCGCGTGCGCGGCCAGCCGTCCGGCCAACTCGGCGGCCCTGGCGTCCAGTTCGCGGTAGGTCAGGTGCTCTTCGCCGGCCTCCAGGGCGACCGCCCCGGGGGTGCGGAGCACCTGCTCGGCGAACAGCTCGGCGATGTCGGCCGCGGGCTGCTCGGCGGCGGTGGCGTTCCAGTCGACCAGGACGCGGTGCCGCTCCTCGGCGGTCAGCAGCGGCAGCCGCGCGGGCGGGCGGTGGGCGCCGGCGGGCAGGCCGGTCAGCGCGGCGGTGAGCCGGCCGGCCAGCCGCCGCACGGTGGACTCGTCGAACAGCCGCGGGTCGTAGCAGAGCCGCAGGGACAGCTCCGGGCCGGGGTAGGCGAGCAGGGCGAGCGGGTAGTTGGTGGTCTCGATGCCGTCCAGGTCGCGCAGCCGCAGGCCGTGGGCGTCGGCCGCGTCCTCGTCGACCGGGTAGTTCTCGAAGACCACCAGGCTGTCGAACAGGCCGGTCTGCTCGGGCAGTCCGGTGCCGGCCCGCATCCGGGTGAGCGGGACGAAGCCGTACCGCCGGTCCTCGCTCTGCTCCCGCTGGAGGGCCTGGAGCCAGTCCAGCAGGGTGCCCTCGGCGGGCACCGTGGTGCGGGTCGGCAGGGTGGTGATGAACAGGCCGGTCATCGACTCGACGCCGGGCAGCTCGGGCGGGCGCCCGGAGGAGGTGGTGCCGTACACCACCTCGGCGCGCCCGGCCTGGCGGCCCAGCAGCACCGCCCAGGCGCCCTGGACCAGGGTGTTGAGGGTCAGCCCGGAGCCGCGCGCGAGGTCCTCCAGCGCCCTGGTCGCGGCGGCGGGCAGGGTGAACGGCACCGCCCGGGTGGACTCCGCGCGGTGGCTCTGCACCGGCTCGCGGTCGTACGGCAGCGGCGTCGCCTCCACCAGCCCGGCGAGGCGGGTGCGCCAGTGCCGTTCGGCCTCGGCGTGGTCGCGGCCGCCCAGCCAGGCCAGGTAATCGCGGTAGGGCCGGCGCTCCGGCACGGTGCCGTACGGGACTTCCGCTCCGGGGGCGGCCAGGGCGGCGTGCACCGCGAAGACGTCCGAGAGCACCTGGAACAGGCTCCAGCCGTCCAGCACCAGGTGGTGGAACGACCAGAGCACCCGCACCCGGCTCTCCGAGAGGCGGATCAGCAGCAGCCGCTGGAGCGGGGCCCGCGCGAGGTCGAGGCCGCGGGCCCGGTCGCGGTCCAGCAGCTCGGCCAGCCGGGTGCGGCGCTCCTCCTCGGGCAGCGCGCGCCAGTCCAGGTGGCTGACCGGCACGGCCACCCGGCGGTGCACCACCAGCAGCGGCTCGGGCACCTCCTGCCAGCGGACGTGGGCGCGCAGCACCGCGGTGCGGTCGGTGACCCACTGCCAGGCCTCGGCGAGGCGGGCCGGGTCGGGCACCCCGTCGAGGACGAAGTCCAGCTGCTGGAAGTAGGCGCCGCTGTCCTCCTCGGCGAGGCCGTGGAAGAGCATGCCGGACTGGGTCGGGGTGAGCGGCAGGACGTCCTCCACCGCGCCCGGGTCGGCGCCGGTGATCAGGTCCACCGCCGGCTGGTCGAGCCGGGCGAGCGGGAAGTCGGACGGGGTGCGCCCGGCGGCGCCGGGGGTGGTCGCGTGGCGGGCGAGGTCGGCCAGCTCCTCGGCGAAGCGCCGGGCCAGCGCCTCGACGGTGGCACTGCCGTGGACGGCGGCGGAGTGGAACCAGGTGAACTCCAGCGCGTCGCCGTCCAGTCGGCCGACCACCTCCAGCGGGTGGGGGCGCTCGACCGCCGGGTCGGCGTCCAGCTCCAGCGGCCGGAAGGTGCCGCGGAACAGCCCGTCCGGGTCGTCCGGCAGGGCGATGCGGCCCAGGTAGTTGAAGCTGATCCGGGCGGCCGGAACCTCGGGCGCGGTGCCGGGGCGGCCGAGGTGGCGCAGCGCCTCGAAGCCGAGGCCGCGCCGGGGGACGGCGCGCAGCTGCTCCTTGACCTGCTTGAGGACGGCGTCCCAGCCGGCTCCGGCGGGGACGGCCAGGGCGACGGGGTGGCGGGTGGTGAACCAGCCGACCGTACGGCCGAGGTCGAGGTCGGCGAACAGCTCCTCGCGCCCGTGGCCCTCGACGTCCACCACGACCCGCTCCAGCCCGCTCGCCCCGCACAGCGCCCGGCCCAGCGCGCTCAGCAGCACGTCGTTGGCCTGGGTGCGGTAGGTGTCGGGCAGGGCGCGCAGCAGGGCGGCGGTGTCGGCGGGGCTCAGCCGGACGGTGACGGAGCGTTCGGTGGCGTAGCTGTCGGGGCCGTCCAGCTCGGCGGGGAACGGCTCGGCGACGGGCTTCCCGGGATCGTCGTCGGACTGCCCGGGCACGACCCCGGCCCAGTACGCGGACTCGTCCTCGAAGCCGCCCGCGGCGGCGAAGGCGCTCAGCCGCTCGGCCCACTGCCGCAGCGGCGAGGACTTCGCCGGGAGGGCGGCCGCGCCGTCCCGGCCCTCGCGGCGGGCCCGGTACGCGGTGTCGAGGTCCTCCAGCAGGACCCGCCAGGAGACCCCGTCGACCACCAGGTGGTGGACGGCCAGGTGCAGGACCGGGGGCCGGCCGCCGGCGCGCTCGTGCAGGACGGCGCGCAGCAGCGGGGCGCCGCCGGCCAGGTCGTACGGGCCGAAGTGCGGGGTGTCCTGGTCGGGGCCGGTGTACCGGGCCAGGGTGGTGCGGGCCGTCGGCTCCTGGATCCGCCAGCGCACCGCGCCCGCGCCGTCCGGGGCGGTGAAGGCGGAGCGCAGCGCGTCGTGGTGGGCGACCAGGTCGTTCAGGGCCTCCTCCAGGGCCGCCCGGTCGAGGTCGCCGGGCAGCAGCAGGGAAACGGCCTGGGCGAAGTGGCCGGCCCGGCCGGCGGCCCGCTCGAACCACCAGCGCTGGATCGGGGTCAACGCGGCCTCCCCGGTGGCGGCCACCGGCGCGGGCGCGGCGGGCGCCTCGGCGTCCTCCGCGGCCAGGGCGAGCGCGGCGACCGTCTGGTGGCGGTAGAGGTCCCGGGACGTCACCGCCAGCCCGGCCTGCCGGGAGCGGGCCACCACCTGGATGCCGAGGATGGAGTCGCCGCCGAGGTCGAAGAAGTTGTCGTCGGCGCCGACCCGCTCCAGCCGCAGCACCTCGGCCCAGATGCCGGCCAGCGCGCGTTCGGCGGGGGTCCGGGGGGCGACGTGGCGGGGGGCGGCCGCGGCGGGGGCGGGGGCCGGGTCGGTCTCCCCGCCGCGGGGCTTCGCCCGCTCCTCGACCCGGCCGAGGTGCTCCAGCCCGCCGTCGGCGGTCCACCGCACCAGATCCCCGGTGCCGTACATCGCCTCCCCCGGCGCGCCGTACGGGTCGGGGACGAGCCGCTCGTCCGGCTGGTCCGGGAGGTAGCCCGCGAGGTACAACTCGCCGGGCACCCCGACGGGTTGGGGGCGCCGAGCGCGGTCGAGGACGTGGACCCGGCTCCACCCGGCCGGCCGGGCCGGGTCGGTGCCCGGGAGCTCCCGCGGCGGCTTCCGGGAGGCGAGCAGCGCGCGCTGCTCCTCCTCGGGGATCATCGGCAGTTCGGCGAGGGTGCGCCGCGGCCCGTCCGCCATCCCGGCCAGCAGCCGGTGCAGGTGGGCGGCCAGCGCGGTCACCGTCCGCCGGTCGAACAGGTCGGTGTCGTACTCGACCGTCAGCGTGCAGCCGCCGTCGGCCTCGTCGGGGGTGAACTCCAGCACCAGGTCGAAGCGGGCGGCCGGGCGGGGCAGCGGGTGGTCGGTGAAGCGCAGCCCGCCGGCGGGCGCCGGGGCGGCGGGGGTCTGCTGGACGACGGCGACCTGGACCAGCGGGGTGCGGCTGGGGTCGCGGGGCGGGGCCAGTTCCTCGACCACCCGGTCGAAGGGCACCTCGGCGTGGGCGAAGGCGTCCAGCAGGGTGGTGCGCATGGACTCCACGAAGCGGTCGACGGTGGCCCGCTCGTCCACGTCGCCGCGCAGCACCACGGTGTTGACGAAGAAGCCGGTCACCTCCTCCAGCTCGCGCCGCTCCCGCCCGTTGACGACGGTGCCGAGGGCCACGTCCCGCTGGCCGGAGTGGCGCGAGAGCAGCAGCGCGGACGCCCCGGCGAACAGGGTGAACACGGTGGTGCCGCGGCCGGCGGCGAGGTGGCGCAGCCGGTCGACCAGCTCGGCCGGGAGGTGGTGGCGGTGCGCCGCGCCGCGGCCGGCGCGCTCGGCGGGCCGGGGGCGGTCGGTGGGCAGCCGCAGGGTGGGCAGGCCGGCCAGGGCGCGCTTCCAGTAGGCGAGTTCGGGGGCGTGGTCGGCCGGGCGGTGCTGCTCCCAGTGGGCGTAGTCGGGGTACTGGAGGGCGGGGGCGGGCAGGCCGTCGGGTTCGCCGGTGGCCTCCGCCCGCAGGAGGGCGGCCAGTTCGCGGGTGAGGACGCCCACCGACCAGCCGTCGGTGACGATGTGGTGCTGCGCCAGCAGCAGCAGGTGCTCGTCGGCGGCGAGCCGGACCAGCAGCGCCCGGCTGAGCGGGCCCCGCGCCAGGTCGTAGGGCCGCTCCAGCTCCTCGGCGAGCAGGCGGTCGGCCGCCTCGGCGCGCTCTCCGGCGGGCAGGGCGCCGAGGTCCTCGGTGCGCAGCGGCAGGTCGGCCCGCTCGGCGACGTGCTGCTCGAGCCGCCCGTCGACGGCGGTGACGGTGGTGCGCAGCGCGTCGTGCCGGGCGGTGAGCCGCCGCAGGGCCCGGCCGAGGGCCTCCCGGTCGAGGTCGCCGCGCAGCCGCAGGGCGACGCCGGTGTGGTTGCCGGTGCCGCCGGTGGCGAGGTCCTCCAGGAACCAGAGCCGGCGCTGGGCGCTGGAGAGCGGCAGCGGCTCCCCGCGCGGGGCGGGCGGGACGGGCCCGGTGGGCGCGGCGGCGGCCGGCCGGTCGAGCAGCGGGGCGAGGGCGGCGACGGTGCGGGCGGTGAACACGTCCCGCAGGGTGAGCCGGACGCCGAGGCGCTCAGTGATCCGGGCCAGGGTGCGGGCGGCGAGGACGGAGTCGCCGCCGAGGTCGAAGAAGTCGTCCTCGGCCCCCACCGCGTCGAGGCCGAGGACCTCGGCCCAGACGGCGGCCAGGGCGCGCTCCCGTTCGGTGCGCGGGGCGAGCCCGCCGGCGGCGCCCTGCCGGGCGGGCGCGGGCAGCGCCCGCTGGTCGATCTTGAGCTGCGGGGTGAGCGGGAAGGCGGGCAGCACGACGACGACGGCGGGCACCAGGTGGGCGGGCAGCGCGGCGGCCAGGGCGGTGCGCAGCGCGACCGGGTCCGGGGGCAGTTCCGGGTCGGCGGGCGTGGCGTAGCCGACCAGCCGGGTGTGGCCCGGTTCGTCCTCGCGGACCACGACGACGGCCTGGTCGACGGCGGGGTGGGCGCGCAGCGCGGCCTCGATCTCGCCCGGCTCGATCCGGAAGCCGCGGACCTTGACCTGCCGGTCGAGCCGGCCGAGGAACTCCAGCTCCCCGTCGGCGGTGAACCGGGCCCGGTCGCCGGTGCGGTAGAGCCGGGCGCCGGGCGGGCCGAAGGGGTCGGCGACGAAGCGGGCGGCGGTCAGGCCGGGGCGGCCGAGGTAGCCGCGGGCGACGCCCTCGCCGCCGAGGTACAGCTCGCCGTCGGTGCCGGCCGGCTGGGGCCGCATGGCCTCGTCGAGCACGTACACCCGGGCGTGCGGCAGGGCGCCGCCGATGGTGGGCGCGCCGGTGCCGGCGGTGAGCGGGCCGGTCCAGGTGGCGACGATGGTGGCCTCGGTCGGGCCGTAGGAGTTGACCATGCGCCGGCCGGGCGCCCAGCGGTCGACCAGCTCGGCGGAGCAGGCCTCGGCCCCGACGATCAGGGTGCGCAGGTGGCGGCCCGCGCCGGCCGGGACGGTGGCCAGGGCGGCGGGCGGGATCAGGGTGTGGGTGATGCGCTGCCCGTCCAGGACGGCGGCGAGCTCCTCGCCGAGCCAGGGGCCGTCCGGGGGGATCACCAGGGTGGCGCCGGTGAGGACGGAGACGAACAGTTCCAGGACGGAGGCGTCGAAGCTGGGCGAGGAGAACTGGAGCACCCGGTCCCCCGGCCCGACCGCGTAGTTCTCGACGGCCGCCGCCGTGAAGCCCGCGATCCCCCGGTGGGTGACGACCACGCCCTTGGGCGTCCCGGTGGAGCCCGAGGTGTAGATCACGTACGCGGGGTGGTCGGTGCCGTCGGCGGCCGGGAGGTCGGTGTGGTCCCGGTCCTCGGGGCGCTCCGTCTCCAGGACCGCGCGGACGGCGGCCGGGTCGTCCAGGACGAGCGCGGGGGCGGCGTCGGCGAGCATCAGCGCCCGCCGCTCGGCGGGGTAGCCCGGGTCGACGGGCAGGAAGGCGGCGCCCGCCCGGACGACGGCCAGCTCGGCGGCGACCAGCTCCATGGAGCGCGGCAGGACCAGGGCCACCGTCCGCTCCGGCCCGGCGCCGCGCCGGCGCAGGTCGCGGGCCAGCCGCTCGACGCGGTCGGCCAGGTCGCGGTAGGTCCAGCTGCGCCGCCCGTCGGTCAGCGCCGGTGCGTGCGGCGTGCGGGCCGCCTGGGCGGCGAACAGGGCGTCCAGGGTCCGGGGCGCCGCCGACGGTGCGGTGGTGCCACCGGCCGGCGCCTGCGGCGGGGCGGTCGGGCGCACGGGCTGGGCAGGCCGGTCGGCCATGGCGGAAGGTCCTTCCGAGGGGGGCGACGACGAGGGCGGCGGGGCAGGCGGTGGCCGGCCCTCGGACCCGGGGAACGGTGCGGGGTGTCGGTGCAGGGGTGGGCGTACGGCGGCCGGGCCGGTCGGCTCAGTCGGCGGCGGCCCGGCGGGCGGTGCGCCCGGAGACCTGCACCCGGTCGATCCGGCCGGTGGCCGGGTCCCGGTGGAAGCGCCCGCCGGGTTCGGGGCGCCCGGTGTCGGGGGCGATCAGGTCGTAGGAGAGGTCGGCGTAGCAGCGCAGCGGGATCGGGAGGTCGCCGTCGACCGAGAGGGTGGCCGGTCCGGCGCCGGCCGGCTCGACCCGGTAGCGGATGGCGCCGTTGCGGTAGTCGCCCGCGCACTCGGCCAGGGTCGCCGGGGCGGCGAGCAGCACCGGTCCGCCCGCGCCGACCGGTTCGATCCCCGCGGGCACCCGCACTCCGGCCAACTCCTCCAGGTCGGCCGCGAGTTCGCGCCAGAGGGCGGTGGCGGCGCCGGCGTTGCCGGTGAAGGCGACCACGAGGCCGCTGTCCGGGTCGGCCCGCAGGTGGCAGGAGGTGCCCATGGCGTTGCCGTCGTGGCCGCACCAGAGCCGCCCGTCCTGCCGGTAGAGCGCCGCGCCGGCGCCCCAACCGTCGGCGAGCGCTCCCGGCCGGGCACCGGGCTCCGGGCGGCGCATCAGCTCGGCGGTGTCCGGGGGCAGCACCTTGGCGCGGCCGACCAGGGCGGCGCCGAGCGCGGCGAGGTCCGCGGCGCTGGCCAGCAGGGCGCCGGCCGGGGCCTCCAGCGGGGCCAGGTTCTGCCGGACGGCCCGGGGCAGGCCGGTCGCGGCGTTGAGCGCGTGCCCGGCGGCGACCGGTCGCCCGGGGGCGGCGGTGTCGACGAACACCGGCCCGGTGCCGAAGGGTTCGAGCAGCAGGGCGCGCACCGCCTCGTGCCAGGGCATCCCGGTCACCGTCTCGACCAGGCGCCCGGCGGCGACGTAGCCGGCGTTGGAGTAGGAGAAGTCCGTCCCGGGCGGGAACAGCGCGTCCGGGGCGGTGCAGACGGCGGACAGGTAGCGGGTCGCGGTGGTGCGGGCGGCGGCGTCGGAGTCCGGTCCGGTGGGCAGTCCGCCGGTGTGGCTCAGCAGGTGACGAATCGTTACTTCAGGCAGCTGCCGGAACTCCGGAAGGTGCTCGGCGACCGGCTCGTCGAGGTCGAGGTCACCGTCGTCGGCGAGCAGCATCACCAGGGCGGCCGTGTAGGGCTTGGTGAGCGATCCGACCGGAACGGCGGTGTCCTCGGTGAACGGTGCCCCGGTGCCGGTGTCGGCCACCCCGGTGTGCAGGACGACGGCCTCCGGGCCGGTGTCCAGCACCAGTTGGGCGCCGGGCACCCGGTGGGCGCGAGCGAGCGTGTCGAGCCGGTGCTGCAGCTCGCCGCGCAGGAGGAGCGGCGACCGCTCGCGGGCGGGCGCCGGACTGGCGTACGGCATGGCGGAACTCCCGTTGACTGGTTCTCGGGTGCGGGCGCGCCGGGCGCCCGCGGTGGAATCGCGGATTGGGAGGCGGCACAGCGGGAATTCCCGGCCGTCGTCGCCTGCTTCAGGACGCGCGGGAACGGGGGGAATCGGCGTCGGCCCGGCCGGCGGAGGCCGTCCGGCCCCGGGAACGGGAATCCCCGGACGCCCGCGGCAGCGAGAGCGGCGGTCCGCAGGACCGGGAGGGCG
>NZ_JBHVEU010000012.1:0-47808 GCF_042802075.1 Kitasatospora sp. NPDC057518 | reverse complement strand
GACGAGGCCCGCCGGTCGTCGCCCGCCGCCGCGCCTCCTGCCGCCTTCCCGACCACCGACTTCGACATCATCTACGGAAACACCTCCACGAAGGGCACCCTGACCTGGTACAACCGCTCGGTCGGCCTGAGCGGGCAAGGCAAGTCCGAGGACTCGGCCGACTGCCGGGACACCACGGCGACGAGCTACTCCGCCTCCGGCGGCGAACTGGGCAGCATTCACACCGGCGTCGTCTGCGGCGCAAGCGAGAACTACAACGCCGCAATCCCCGCGGATGTTGCCGGCGGTGCCTCCACCGTCAGGATCTGCCTCGACGACGGCGCCACCCCGCCCGCCGTGCTCAAGTGCCAGGATTCCAGGCGCCCCTGAGAACCGGCAGTGGACGCCGGGTGCGCCGCCAGGTGGCTCGCAAGGACGTGAGCGCTCCGGTCCGCATGACGGCCCGCCCCCCTTGTTGAGGTGCGGGCCATCAGTCCTCGAACACCACGCACAGGAACACCATGGACCATCCGGCTGGGAAACGATCTACGACGGAGCGGGAACCAGGCTGTAACCGGAACGGACAATCCACTGGTCGGCGCATCGTGTCGGTTGGCCACGAAGCCGGCCGCCCCAGGAATCGCCTGGGCGACCGGTCCGTGCCGTGAAAGGATGCCGGTTCAGGACAGGGGAGACGGGGCGTCATGGGGCTGGACTACAGCTACGAGATCTTCACGCCCCCTCGGAACGTCGCAAGGGCACTGAACCGGCTGGCCGAGCTCGCACCCCAAGGCCGCGACACACCACCGCTTCCGGTGACCCTGCCGGGCGGCGAGCAGCTGACCGTGCCGTTCACCTCGAAGTTCAGGAGCGAACCCGTCGACTGCTCGGCAGGCGGCACGCTCGAACTGGACACCTCGATCGCCATCGGTGTCGACGACGCGGTGCGCGAGTTCTTCCTCGACGATTTCGACCGGGTCGACGAGCGGGGACGGGTGTCGGTCGGGTACGTCTACCTGTCCGTCAGGTTCTCGCCCGCGTGGCACCCGGACTTCGCGTCGCTGCAGTTCACCGCGGCCACCTCCGGCATGAGCCGGATGTTCGCGCGGTCCGCGAGCGTCAGGAAGGTGTTCACCGACCTCACCGCCGCCACCGGTGGTGTGTGCTGCCTGCTCGACACCGAGACCGACGTCTTCGACATCTGCTGGCTCAACGGCGGGACGGTCAGCGGCGAGACCGTCCCGGGCCCCCGCTTCCCGCGCTTCCACGATCTCGTCGCCGCCTGGCGCGAGCCGGCGGAGTAGCACGGCAACCACGCCCGCAGGGGATGCGCAGCAGCCGAGTCGGCCGCTGCGCCGCTGCGCCGCTGCGCCGCTGCGCCGCTCGCCCCTGCCCTCGCCGGGCCGGCCCGGCTCGCCGGCGGCCACCTGCCCGGTCGCCCGCTGCCGGGAAGCGCCCCAGCGCTACCCTATGTGGAGTTAGCCGACACCATGGGACTATGAGGGGGTTCACATGAGACTCGTCCTGGAGGACGTGTCCGAGGACCTGGCGCGTGAGCTCTTCGCGCTGCTGGGCAGGCACGGGGCGGCGCCGGTGCTCCAGGACGCGCAGTGGACCGTCACCAGGGCCGCGCAACTCCTGCGGGACCTGCCGGCCACCGCCGTGCAGATCATCCGCCTCGCCGCCGAGGGCGAGGGCTGGGTCGCCTCCGGCCACCTGCGCGGCCCCGACGGGTCGGAGTCCCTGCGCGGTCGGTCCGGTGCGATCACCAAGGCCGTCAACCGGGGTGCCGCCAAGAAGCGTTGGCCCGTCGGGATGCCGCAGCCCGTCGAGGCCCAGTACGACCCCGAGAACCCCTCCTACCAGCGTACGACGGGCTACGTCATGAACGAGGACCTGGTCCCCGTCTTCAAGGCCGCCCTGGCCCGCATCGACCGGGAGACGGCGGAGCTCGCCACCGCGACCGTCACCGCGGAAGGCGGTGCCTGATGGACCGCAAGACGTACACCGCCGAGCTCGCCGGTCTGCGCGAGCTGCGCGCCGGGATCACGGCCGCCGAGAAGCAGGTCGCGGCCGCGCGGAAGGAGTTGGACAGGCTCGCCGCCCAGCGTTCGCGACGGGTGGCCGGGCTGGCGGGGTACGAGGGCGCGAAGGCCGACGCCATTGCGAAGGCGGCGGGCCTGTCGGTCGGCGACGTCGTGCGGATCGCCCCGCTGCTGGACCCGACCCCGGCCGCCGTCCGCGCCGCCGCGCCCGCCCCGGTGCCCGTCGCGGAAGTGGCGGAAGCGGAGGAAGCGGCAGATCCGGCGCCGGTTGCCGAGCCACCCGCCGCTGTCGCCCCGGCGCTGACCCGCCCCGCCGCCGTGGTCGAACAGTCGGCCCCCTCGCCCGTCGCCACCCCGACCGTTCCGGCGGCCTCGGTCGCTGCCCCGGTGTATCCGGCGGTCGAGGCCGGCCCGCGCGAGCTGCCCACCCTCCCCGAAGGCCCGGCAGGCGCCCGGTTCGAGGCCGTGACGACCGGCCTGCTCTCCAAGCGCCCGAACTTCACGCAGCAGGCCCGCTCCACGGTGTTCCTGGACGCGGCCGCCGGGATGCTCGCGGTCCGCGACCAGGTCGTCCGGGTCGACCTCGGTGCCCGCACCCCCGGGGAGATCCTGGACGCCGTCCTGGCGACCGCGCCCGGCACCGAGCGCGTCTACATCACCGCCGGCGCCCCCTGGCACGACGGCGCCGAGCGCTACTCCACCCTCAAGGACGCCGTCGCCGCCTGGCTGAACACCCCGTCCGAGCGGTGGACCACCGCCGTCGGCTCCGGCCGCGACAAGCTCGCCGGCCACTTCGTCCACCAGCGCCAGCCCGTCGGCCGCTACGCCCCCACCGCGGCCCCGGACAGCGGCACCACCGAGATCCGCTCCATGGGGGAGTGGTTCGACCCGGACGGCGCCGACGTCGTCACCTGCCGTCAGGCGTTCACCCTGCTGTGGCAGGCGCTGCGCCGCCACTGGGACGACGCGGTCCTCATGGGCTCCCCGTCGCAGACCGGCCGGGACCTGTGGTCGCGCACCGTCCCGAGCACCGGCAAGTGGGCCGGCGGCTACCCGGTCCTGTCCGAGGAGCTGCGCGGCCTGCTGCACGCGACCGGCGGGCAGGGCCGCACCGAGCTGGTCCTGCCCCCGCGCGTCCCGCAGCAGCTGCCCGCCCTGGTGGAGTACGACCGCACCTTCGCCTACGCCAAGCACCTGTGGAAGTCCCCGGTCGGCACCCCGCGCCGCATCACCGCCGCCGCGTTCGCCGCGATGACGGAGGCCGAGCAGACCAAGGCCCTGATGTCCTGCTCGCACTGGAACGTCAAGGTGACCGTCCCGCAGGGCTGGAACCACGTCGGCCTGCTGCCCGCCCCGGTCACCGGCGACCGCGCCTGGACCTACCCCTCGGCGCCCGGCGAGACCTTCACCACCTGGGCGGGCGGCGCCGAGGTCCACCTCGCCCTGGCCAACCACCTCGCACCGTGGCGGATCGAGGTCCTCGGCGGCCTGCTCTGGGAGGACGGCAAGCCGCTCGACGAGTGGGGCAAGCGACTCAAGTCGGCGTGGGCGGACCTGACCAACCTCTCCCGCATGCACGGCGACGACCGCCAGCGCACCGCCGCCTACCTCGCCTCCCGCGCCGTCCGCGCGGTGCTGCTGTTCGGCCTCGGCGGCTTCGCCCAGCGCCCGCGCCTGGTCTCCGGCACCACCCCCATCGGCGAGACCCTGCCCGCCGGGGTCGAGATCCTCGGCCGGGACGACCAGGTGGTGACCTGGCAGCGGCAGGCCGGCTTCTCCCGCGACCCGTACGCCCACCCCGAGTGGGCCGCCTACGTGTGGTCGGGGGCCCGGGCGGCGCTGCTGGACATGAGGTACCGCCAGGGCAAGGAGGTCATCGGCCACGCCGGCGCCCTGCACGCGAAGCCCGGCACCGTCGTCTACTTCGGCACCGACGGCATCGCCCTGACCGAGCGCCAGCCCTGGCCCTACCGCGGCGAGCCCGGCGACTACCTCCTCAAGGGCCACCTCACCGGCCCCGTCGAGCACCCCACCAGCCAGGAGCAGTACCTGAAGCTGCGCGGCCTGGGCCGCGCCGAACTCGCCGCGGAGGAGACCCGGTGAGCCCGGCCGACCCGAACCAGCCCAACGAGGCCGCGCGGCTGACCCAGCAGCTCATCGACCACGGCTACACCAAGCGCCAGGTCGCCGGGATGCTCGGCCGCGACGCCTCGCTCGTCTCCCAGTTCTTCACCAAGGGCAAGGGCGCGAGCATGGTGGGAGCGCTGCGCCAGCTGGTCCGGGCGGTCCGCGGCGGCGAGCGCGACGAGGAGACGCTGTCCGGGATCGCGGAGGCGAACACCAGCCGCCGCCGCACCAGGACCGGGCAGAAGGCCCGGGTCCGGGGCAAGGACACGGTCGGCGAGGCCGGCGGGTCGATGGCCGGCCGGGCCGGGAGACAGGCCATCAGGTCCGGCGCCGGCCACCTCGCGCCCGTGGTGCACGAGACCGGCCGGGCCGGCGGCCGTCTCGCCTTCACCGTCCGGATGAAGGCCGACCAGTACGTCTACAGCGCGGGCTCGGAGCAGGACTCCGGCGGCATCCGGCGCGGGTTCGTCCCCCGCGCGGACGGCACCGAGGAGCGCACCTACGGCTCCGCCGGCACCGGGGGCTTCGACGCCGCCGAGTGGTCCCGGCGCGTCGCCGACCACCACGGCGACGTCACCGAGGCCATGAAGACGTGGCTGGTGGAGACCGGCCGCGCCATCGCCGACGCCGACATCCAGTACCTCGAAGTCCGCGGCTGGATCCCCGGGGAGAACCGGTGAGCGCAGGACATCCGGACCGGCACACCGCACCGGACCCCGACCGCCCCGCATGGTTCGCCGGCTCCGACGAGAAGCTCACCGTGCTGCGCCGCGCCGCCGAGGCCCGCGGCGTGGCCCTCGACCCGGCCACCCCGCCGAGCGAGGAGGACGCCCAGGAGCTGACCGACCGACTCGCCGACATCCTCCTGGCCGAGGGCGGCTTCGACGGCGACTGGCGGACCACGCCGTTCGGCGACCTGGTCGAAGGCCTGATCGACGCCCTCCACCGCTACGCCTACCCCGACGAGCACTGACCCCCCAGCACCCGGCACCCAGTATGCGAAGGAGACACCCGCGTCGTGGAGAGCACCACCGCCACCGCCGAGCAGGACGCGCCGACCGGGCCGCCGCTCCCGGCGCGGCCGCTCGGTATCGCCGTGGCGAACCCGCTGCCGCTGCACGGGTTCCAGAAGGACGCGGTGGCCGCAGCGGTGCGCGAGGTGAGGGACGGCGGCCGCGCGACGGTCGTCGCGGCGACCGGCTCCGGGAAGACGCTGATCGCCGCCGGCTGCGCCCGGCGCCTGGCGGCGAGGGGCCGGGTCCTGGTGCTGGTGCCGACGATCGAGCTGCTGGAGCAGACCGCCGAGGCCTGGTCCCTGCGAGGCGGACGCCGCGGCCTGGCGGTGGCGGCCTGTTCACGGGAGGAGGCGCTGGAGAGCGCGGAGGCCGGCGGCCGCGTCCACGCCCGGGTGACCACCCAGGCCCCGCGGATCGCCGACCTAGTCGACGGCGCCCCCGACGACCAGCCGGTCACCGTGTACGCGACCTACGCCTCGCTGGAGCGGATCGTCCAGGCCCACCGCGAGTTCGGCCTGCCCGCCTGGGACCTGGTCGTCATCGACGAGGCGCACCGGACCGCCGGCGCCGAGAGCAAGGCGTGGGCGGCCGTCCACGACGACGCCCAGGTCCCCGCCGCCCGGCGGCTCTACTTCACCGCGACCCCGCGCATCGCCGACGACCGGCGCGCGAAGGACGGCCTGGCCGACCTCGCCGACGCCGACAACGAGGGCGCGGAGAAACTGCCCGCGCTCTGCTCCATGGACGACGAGAGCATCTACGGCACAACCGTCTTCACCTGGACCCTCGGCCAGGGCATCGAGCACGGCTACCTCGCCGACTACCGCGTCCTGGTCCCCGTCGTCACCGACGAGGACCTGCGCGAACTGCTCCGCCTCCCCGCCGTCGCCGACCTGCGCACCCAGCGCTCCAACGAGGAACTGCTGCGCCTGGCCCTGCAGATCGCCGTGCTGCGCGCCGTCGCCGACCTGGACCTGCGCCGCGTCATCACCTTCCATTCCCGGGTCAGCGCGGCGCGGGAGTTCGCGGACACCCTGCCGGACGCCTCCCGGCTGCTGGAGGACGCGGAGCGCCCGGAGCGGATCTGGGCGAAGGCGGTGGCCGGCACGGACCGCCTCCGCGACCGCCGGGCCGCGTTCGCCGACTTCAAGGCCCACACCGGCGAGGACGGCGAGGAGTGCGGCATCCTCTGCAACAGTCGGCTGCTGACCGAGGGCATCGACGTCGCCGCGGTGGACGCCGTCTGCTTCGCCGACCCCAAGAGCTCGGTCATCGACATCGTCCAGGCCGTGGGCCGCGCCCTGCGCCAGTCCTACCGGCAGGGCAAGGTCTCGTGGATCGTCATCCCGGTCTACCTGCCGACGCCTCAGGTCGGCGACGACACCGCCACCGCGCACCCGTCCGAGGTCCACGACGCCGACGAGGCCGTGAAGGCGGAGGCCGACACCGAGATCGAGGCCTCCAGCTTCCGTACGATCTGGCGGGTCCTGCGCGCTCTCGCGGCGCACGACGCCCGGGTGGTCGGCCGGATCACCGAGCTGCGCGCCCACCGCTCGCAGGGCACCGCGCACACCACCGCGGCCAAGACCCCAGAGGGCGGGCACGGCGATCAGCAGCCGGTGGCGCCGGTCGAGTGGCTGAAGGTCGACGCCCGCCGGCACGCCGCGCGCATCCTCCAGACCGTCAAGCTGCGCGCGTTCAACCCGCGCGCGGCCGAGTGGCAGCGGATGCACGCCGTCGCCGCCGGGTTCCACATCGAGCACGGTCACCTCGACCCCGTCGACAAGGCGAAGCACGCCGAGCTGGTCTCCTGGCTCGCCCGCCAGCGCCACCTCCACGGTCAGGGCCTGCTCGATGCCGCCCGGGTCAGTGAGCTGGACGCGCTCGGCATGATCTGGTCGAAGAACGCCAACGCCTGGGAACGCGGCGCCGCGTACGCCGCCGCGTTCCACCGCCGGCACGGCCACCTCGCCATCCCCGCCACCGCGAAGCTGGACGACTACGCGGTGGGCGCGTGGATGCGCCGCCAGCGCAAGGCCGACAACCTCACCGGCGACCAGGCGGCGAAGCTGGACGCGCTGGACGAGCTGTGGCGCCTGGAGCCGGACTGGAACCGCTCCTACCGCCGCCTGCTCGCCTACCTCGCCGCCGGCGGAGCCCTCGCCGGCCCGGTGAACCGCACCGGCGGCGAGGCCGACCCGGCCTTCCGCCCCGGCACCTGGCTGCGCAAACAGGACAAGGCCCGCACCGACGGCAAACTGACGAATCGTCAGATCACGCTCCTGGAGGCCCTCCACCGGCACACCGGGACCGCCACCGGCGGCCGGGCCGGGTGATGCTCCGCCGAAGGGCGGCCCGCGGAGCCGCCCTTCGGCGAGCGCACGTCCGACGGTCCGGGGAGTCGACAGCCCCGGGCGCCGGCGGTGCTGCTACTTCTGCCAGCCGACGGTCTCGGGCAGCGGGCTGTAGAAGATGGCGGCACCGACGTTGGCGAGGCCCTTGCGGATGCCGTAGGTGGAGGGGCCGCTGTAGAGCGGCAGCAGGGAGTACTGCTGGAGGGCCTTCTGCTCGACCTCGTTGACGGCCGCGATCTGCTGGCCGAGGTCGGCGATCTCTCCGGTGGCGCGGATCTCCTTGTCCAGTTCGGGGGTGCCGGCTCCGGTGATGTTGGAGTCGCGGTCGGAGCAGTAGAAGTCGCACAGGTACCGGGCGCCGAAGGGGTCCGTCGAGCGGTTGCCGGAGATGAACAGGTCGAAGCGGCGGTCGCTGAGGACCTTGGAGAAGTCGTTCTCGGAGACCTTGTTGACGTCCACCTTCACGCCGACGGCCTTGAGCATCGCGGTGAACGCACTGGCGGTGGCCTTCTCGATGGGGCCGTCGCCGAGCAGGGTGTAGCCGATCGCGAGCTGCTTGCCGTCCTTGGCGCGGATGCCGTCGGCCCCGGGCAGCCAGCCGGCCGCGTCCAGGGTCCTGCGCGCCTGCTCCGGGTCGTACTTCAGCACGGAGGAGACGTTGTCGCGGTAGCCCTGCTGGAAGCTGTAGAGCACCGACGAACCGGGCAGCGGCTCGGTGTAGTCGAGGCCCTGGAACCGGATCTTCGCTATCTGGGCGCGGTCGATGCTCTCCTGCACGGCCTTGCGGACCTGGACGTCGCCGAGCAGCGGGGACTTGGTGTTGAGGTACAGCGAGTACTCGAAGGGGCTGCCGCCGCTGCGGATCTCGGCGTCCTTGACCGTCTTCACCTGCTTGAGGTTCTCCGCCGTCCCGACGGGGGCGTAGTCGAGTTCGCCGTTCTTGAAGGCGTTGATCGAGGCGGCGCTCTCCAGGTTGACGTAGACGCGCTTGTCGAGCTTGCCCGGCCGGCCCCACCAGGTGGGGTTGCGCACGAAGGTGATGTTGCCGGAGTGGTCGTCCCAGGTGCCCACGGTGTACGGCCCGGTGCCCCACTCGGGGTGGGCGGTCTTGACGTACGCCTTGTTGAAGTTGTCGACGGTGGCGGCCTGGGGGTGCAGGAAGGTGGTGAACAGCGCGGACCAGGAGGCGTTGACGCCCTTGAAGGCGATGACCGCCTGCTTGTCGTCCGCGCCCCGGGTGACGGAGGTGATGCGGTCGTAGCCGTCGGTGGAGGAGGCCGCGTACTCCTTGTCGGAGCCGTTGTTGGCCTTCCAGGTGGCCTCGATGGCCCGCCAGTCGATCGGGGTGCCGTCGTTGAACACGGCCTTGGGGTTGAGGGTGATGACGACCTTCTGGTCGCCGCCCTCGACGGAGACCTTCACGTCGCTGTAGTAGTCCGGGTTGTACTGGACCTCGCCGGTGGGCGAGTAGGTGATGGCGTCGGCGTTGTACCAGGACCAGACCCGCAGCGCGTTCAGGGTGCCGTTGACGTTGAACGGGTTGCCCTGCTCGTCGAAGGTCCCCGCGGAGGTGTAGGTGCCGCCGTCCTTGATGTTCTCGTACGGCTGGGGGTTGTAGTCGGTGACGGAGGACGCGACCTTGGCGGCGTTCTTGGCGTCCTGCCCGGGGGAGGCGCCGGTGGAGCCGCCGGAGGGGGACGAGGAGGAGCAGGCGGTGGCGGCGACCGAGACGGCCGCGGCGAGCGCGAGGGGCAGGGCGAGCTTCCGACGCATGGGGTGTCCTTGGTGGGATTCGGTGAGACGGGGAAGAGCGGGGGGCGGTGTCAGACCGCGTGGCAGGCGTACCGGTGGTCGGAGCCGTCCGGGGCGGCGACGGTCGCCGGCCGCTCGGTGCGGCAGCGCGTGCGTACGGCCTCGTCGGCCTCCCGGTGGAGCGGGCAGCGGTCGACGAACACGCAGCCCTGCGGCAGCCGGGCGGCGCTGGGCTGCTCGCCCGCGAGGACGATGCGCTCGCGGTGGCGCTCGCGCTCCGGGTCGGGGACCGGGACGGCCGACAGCAGGGCCCGGGTGTACGGGTGCCGGGGCCGGGCGAAGATCTCCTCGGTGGCGCCGGACTCGACGACGTGTCCGAGGTACATCACCGCGACGCGGTCGGAGAAGTAGCGCACCACGGCCAGGTCGTGCGCCACCACGAGGTAGGCCAGGCCCAGTTCGCGCTTCAGCCGGGCGAGCAGGTTGATGATCTCGGCCTGCACGGAGACGTCCAGGGCGGACAGCGGCTCGTCCAGGACCAGCAGCCTCGGCTCGCGGGCCAGGGCGCGGGCGATGCCGACGCGCTGGCGCTGGCCGCCGGACAGGGCGGCGGGGAAGCGGTCGCCCATGGCGCGGTCCAGGCCCACCAGGTCCAGGAGTTCGGTGACCCGGGAGCGGACGGCGGTGCGGTCGGCGCCGGCGGCCTGGAGCGGTTCGGCCAGCAGGTCGAAGACGGTCAGCCGGGGGTCCAGGGCGTCCGTCGGGTCCTGGAGGACGATCTGCACGTGGCGCCGCAGCTCGCGCACCTCGGCGGCCGAGCGCAGCGTGGCGACGTCGGTGCCGGCCACCTCGATGCGGCCGCCCTCGGGGGCGCGCAGCCGCAGCACCTCGCGCAGCGTGGTGGTCTTGCCGCTGCCGGACTCCCCGACCAGGGCCAGGGTTTCGCCCGCGCGCAGTTCGAAGCCGACGCGGCTGACCGCGTGCAGGGTGCCCACCCGGCGCTTGAGCAGGGCGCCCTTGGTGACGGGGAACGTCTTGACCAGGTCCTCGACGCGCAGGACCACCTCGCCGGCGGTCCGCTCGGCGGGGCCGGCCGTCGGCACGGGCGGGGCCGCCCCGACCGGGTCGAGGCTGCCGTCGGCGATCTCCCGGGCGCGGTGGCAGGCGGCGCGGCCGGGCCGCCCGGCCGGCGCCGGTGCGTTCAGGTCCGCTGAGGTCAAGTCCGTTGCGGCCAGGCCTGGTTCGGTGGTCCGGCACACGTCCACGGCCACCGCGCAGCGGGGCGCGAAGGGGCAGCCGCCGGGCAGGGCGACCAGGGACGGCGGCTCCCCGCCGACCGGGACCAGGGGCCGCGGGACGCCGCTGTCCACGGTCGGGACGCTGGCCAGCAGGCGGGCGGTGTAGGGCATCGTGGGACGGCGGAAGAGCTCGTCGACGCCCGCGTGCTCGACGATCCGCCCGGCGTACATGACGGCGACGTCGTCGGCGTGGCCGGCCACCACGCCCAGGTCGTGGGTGATCAGGACGAGGCCGGCGCCGGTCTCGCGCTGGGCCAGGCGCAGCACGTCGAGGATCTGCGCCTGGACGGTGACGTCCAGCGCCGTGGTGGGCTCGTCGGCGACGAGCACCGAGGGCTTGTTGGCGATGGCCAGGGCGATGACGACGCGTTGGCGCATGCCGCCGGAGAACTCGTGCGGGAAGGACTTGGCGCGTTCGCGCGGGTCGGGGATGCCGACCAGGTCGAGCAGTTCCACCGCCTGTTCCCAGGCGTCCTTCCGGGACAGCTCCCGGTGCACGCGCAGGGCCTCGGAGAGCAGCCGGCCGACGGTGAAGATGGGTGTGAGCGCGGACATCGGGTCCTGGAAGACCATGCCGATGTCCTTGCCGCGGACCCGGGAGAGCTCCTTGTCGTCCATCGCCGCCAGGTCGCGGCCGCCCAGCAGGATCCGGCCGCCGATCCGCGCGGTGGGCGGCAGCAGGCCCATGACGGCGAGGGCGGTGGCGGACTTGCCGGAGCCGGACTCGCCGACGATGCCCAGGGTGCGCCCGGGCAGCAGGTCGAAGTCGACGCCGCGCACGGCCTCCACCGGCCCGGCCTCGGAGGGGAAGGAGACGCTCAGGCCGCGTACGGACAGGACGGGTGCGGGCCCGGCGGGGTCGGTGGACCCGGTGGGAGCGGTCGCGGGCCCGGTGCGGGGGGCGGGTGCGAGGGTCATCGTCGGGCTCCTGCCGCGCCGGTGGTGGACGTGGGGTCGAGGGCGTCGCGCAGGCCGTCGCCGACGAAGGTCATCGAGACGGTGAGCAGGACGGTCAGCCCGGCGGGGAAGGCGAAGAGCCAGGGGGCGCTGGTGATGGTGCCCGCGCCGTCGGCGAGCATCGTGCCCAGCGACACGTCGGGGGTCTGGACGCCGAAGCCGAGGAAGGACAGGGCGGTCTCGCTGAGCACGGTGGAGACCACGCCCAGGGTGAGGTTGACGATGAGCAGGGAGCCCAGGTTGGGGATGATGTGGCGCAGCACGATGCGCAGGGGGCGCACGCCCATGTACTCCGCGGCGCGCACGTAGTCGCGCTCGCGCAGGGACGTCGACACCGACCAGACCACGCGGGCGGTGGACATCCAGCCGAACACCGTCAGGACGAGGATGAGGACCCGCCAGTCGCCCGCCAGCCGGTGCGAGACCAGGGCGAGGACGAGGAAGGACGGCACGACCAGCAGGAAGTGGATGAGGGCGAGGGTCGCCTTCTCCACCCGGCCCCCGACGTAGGCGGCGCCCGCGCCCACGACCGCGGCGAGGGCGACGGTCAGCAGGGAGACGGTCACCGCGATCACCAGCGAGCGCTGGAGGCCGTGCACGGCGGCGGCGTAGACGTCGTTGCCGCCCTGGTTGGTGCCGAACCAGTGCTCGGCGCTCGGGGCCTGGGTGAGGGCGGAGAAGTCGGTGTCCGCGTAGCCGTACGGGGTGAACAGGCCGCCGAGCGCGCTGAACAGCACGAGCAGCAGGAAGATCACCACGCCGGCGACGGCGGTCCGGTTGCGCAGGAAGCGGCGCAGGTAGAGGCGGCGCCGGCCCAGGTAGCGGCCGTCGTGCTTGTCGTGCCCGTCGTGCTTGTCATGCTCGGCGGCCAGGACACCTTCGGCGGCCGCGTCGGGACCCACAGGGGTCACAGGAGTGCTCATCTCAGCTCACCCGCACCCTCGGGTCGAGGAGGACGGTGGCGATGTCCGCGAGGATCGCGCCGACCGCCGTCAGGGCGGCGGCGAACGCGGCGGTCGCCACGGTGCCGTGCACGTCGTTCTTGCTGATGGTCTGGATGAAGTACTGGCCCATGCCGTTCCAACCGAAGATCGTCTCCGTGAGCACCGCACCGGTGAACACCGCCGGGATGCCGAAGGCCACGGACTGGGCGGTGGGGATCAGCGCGGTGCGCAGGGCGTGCCGGCGGATCGCCTGGGCGCGGGTCAGCCCGGTGGCCCGGGCGGTGCGCACGAAATCGGAGCCGATGACGTCCAGCAGCAGCGAGCGCTGGGTGAGGTGGTAGCCCACGTACCCCGTCAGGGTCAGGGTGAGCGTCGGCAGCACCAGGTGCAGCAGCCGGTCGCCGACCGTCGCCCAGAACCCCTCCACGCCGGGCGAGTTCTCGCCCGCGACGTACAGGAAGTGCCAACCCGCCTGCTCGTTCAGCCGGATGGCCAGCAGCACCAGCGCGAGGGCGGCGATCGACACCGGGACGTTGAACAGCGCCATGGACAGGGCCTGGGCGGCCCGGTCCCGCCAGCCGTACTGGCGCGAGGCGGTGTGCACCGCGAGCGCGACACCGACGACGACGGACAGGACCGTCGCACCGGTCACCAGCTCGGCGCTGACCAGGGAGCGGTAGCCGATCTCCCCGTTCACCCGCACCCCGACCGGGGAACGGCCCCAGTCGAAGCGCAGGACCACCCCGGTCAGCCAGTCCCACCAGCGGTGCAGCAGCGGCTCGTGCGGGTCCAGGTTGTAGGGGGCCAGGGCCCGGGAGATCTGCTCCTCGGTGCGGACCGGGCGCAGCTCCTTGAAGTTCGAACGCGGATCGAGGAACCAACTGGCCAGGAAGTAGGTGGCGTTGGTGGCCACGGCGATCACCAGGAACCAGCCCGCCGCCCTGCGGGTCACGTACCGGAGCACGGACGCCACCTCCCCACCGGATGCGACGGGTACGGCCGGGGAGCGCCGGGTCTGGGGGAGTTGGGCATGCGGGTGGAACTTCCTCGATCCAAGGGGTGGTTGCACGACCGTGCAGAGGCCAGTCTGTGTGCGAGCGACACCCGGCACCAGGGACCAGGGCAAGTGGACACGAACACGAAACGCGCCCGCAGCACATGGACGCGTTCGCGTCACAATTCGCCGAATCCGCAGGTCGCAGGGGCCGCGGCGGCCACCGGTCCGCGCCGTCGCCGAGCGTCGGCGGGCGCGCCGCCGGCGGCGGACCACCCGCCGCCGGGAAACAATCACGCCATGGACAAGGACATCACCCGCACGGTGGACGCCCTGTGCGAGGCCGACGACGCGGACGTCTCCGTGCTGCGCGCCGAGGTCGAATCGCGGGTCGCCACCGGCGAGTTCGACTGGGCCGGCGGCCTCGCGGCGGAACTCGCCGCCCGCACCGCCGCCGGCCGGGACCGCCAGGGGCACTGCGCCGCGGCCCTGTACTGGACACTGAACGCCCTGGCCGCCCGCCCGGGGCCGCAGAGCCTGCGCGCCCTGGTGCGCGTGCTGGACTCGCCGCACCCCGGCGTCTCCCCGCGCTACCTGGCCGCGGTCGTCGCCCACGGGCACCGCATCGAGGACATCGCCGACGAGGTCTTCGACCGGGCGCCCGAGACCGCGGACGCGCGCGAGTTCGCGGCCTGCCTGCTCCACGAGACGGTGCTCGTCTCGGACGCGGTCAACGGCTACCCCGCGCTGCGCGCCTTCGCCGACACCCTCCTGGCCGAGGGCCACCCGCTCGCCGTACTGCCGCTGGCCCTGCTGCCCGAGGAGCACGGGCTGCGGCGCCCCGCGGGGGCCGCCGACGACTGGACCTGGACGGTCCCGGCCGTGTGGCCGGAGCCGGGCGACGCGCTGGAGACCACGCCGGCGACGCGGCAGCGGGCGGCCGCGGCCGAACCGACCGAGACCAGCCTGCCCGCCACGACGGAGGCCATGGGCGCGGCCGTCGCCCACTGGCTCGCCCAGTCCAACGGCAAGCTCGCCGCCCAGGAGTTCTGGCTACCCGACCCGGTCGCCCCCGAAGACCTCCCGGCACTCCTCGCGCTCCTGCCGCTCACCCCCTGGCCGCCCGGCCAGACCCCGGCCCGGCTCCACCCCTCCGACCCCGACCTCGCCCTACGGACCCTGCTCACCGCCGCCCTGCGCGCACCGGCCTACGGCCACGGCAACTACGGCGCCTACGGCAGACTCGCCGCCTGGCGCTCCCTGGCCGCCCTGACCGGCACCCCCGCCGACGCGCCGATCACCCGGACCGCCGACCGCGTGCGGCAGACGACCTGGCTCCGCCTCGGCACCGCGTCCGCCCCCTGGTTCCACAACGTCGCCTGGGACCTCGCCCTCGCCGCCCTGCACCCCGACGGCCGACACCTCGCAGTCCTGGCCGCCACCGACACCGACTGACCACGCACCACCCCGGCCGCCAGCCCCGCGACCGCAACCCGTCCTCCCCCTGGCCGAGTTCGGGAATTCACCGGACGAACGTCGGCGCCGGCAGCGGCGGCACCGCCCTCGATCAGGCCCTGCGACCCGACGTCCACCGGCGTGCCGCCGGCTGACGTTATGCTGTTCGACGCTCTGCGGAGCGTGTCGAACAACATGGGGGGAATATGGGCAGCGACGGTGCGGTGGCCGCCGCGATCACCGTCGACCGGCTCGGCACGCTGCCACGGGCCCTGACCTTCCTCGGCGAGACCGTCCGCGCCGGCGGCACCCGCTTCGCGGCCGCCCTGCCCGAACCGCTGCCCGGACCGGCCGCCGCCGCGGCCCGCGGCTGGCTGGAAGCAGCCGCCATGGTCGTACAGGACCCGGCGGGGGACCAACTGGTTGCCCGCCGGCTCGACGCCGCCGCCGTCCTGGCGTTGCGCGTCACCCACCGGGAAGCGACCCCGTGAAGCGCAGGTGGCGCCTCGTCCTGCTGATGGTCGTCGTGGCGCTGGCTGTCCCGGCCACCATGCGCGCGGTGACCGTCCACCGGAAGACCACCGGCAGACTCGATCACGGCACGGTGTTCACCCAGACCTCGGGACAGATCACCGTCAAGCCCGGCGAGTTGTTCTCCGTGGAGGTGCCCGCCTACCGGTTGGCAGGCGACGTCTGGAGCATGGCCGCTCCAGCCCCCGACCCGGCCGTCGCGAAGGCCGCCGGTGACGAGTACGTCCACAACTTCGACGTCAGGGACCTGTTCGACTTCGGCGAAATCGGAAACACCGGCTCGGGCGGCCGCTACTACTTCACCTTCCGCGCCCAGAACCCCGGCCGTACCACCATGACCGTGCACATCGCCTACCGCGACGAGCTCGGTGGGGACTGGCCCGGAGGGCCGGACCAGATCAAGCGCCAGTTCACCGTCGATGTCAGCTCCGACGCCCCCCGCTGAACCCCCGTTCCGAGGAGGCCGGTGGCCCGGGCCTCGGCCTGGTCGGCGGCGGTGGGGTTGACCAGCAGGTAGCCGGTGACGCGCTGGTCCGGCAGGCCCTCGATGCCGGTCGGTGTACTGCCGTAGGGCCTCGGAGGTGGCCGGGGCGGTGGCCCGCTTGATCAGGGTGACGTCCCGGTCGGCGGAGCGGCATCGGAGCGCCTCGCGGTCTCGGGCACCGACGGTCACTCAGCCTTCGGCCGCCTCAGGTCCATCGACCACCGCGACAACTGCTCGACCGCACTCCAGGTCAGGCCCACGCACGGATCGGTGTCGACCAGCAAGGTCGCGGCCGCGCGGCCGTCGGCCCAGGCCCGGGCCTGCGGTGTCAGCGCATCGTCCACCCAGGCCGCTGCCCGTTCTCCGACGAAGGCCGCCACCGCCGGCACCTTCTCACAC
Source organism: Kitasatospora sp. NPDC057518 (assembly GCF_042802075.1). Classification (NCBI taxonomy): domain Bacteria; kingdom Bacillati; phylum Actinomycetota; class Actinomycetes; order Kitasatosporales; family Streptomycetaceae; genus Kitasatospora; species Kitasatospora sp. NPDC057518. The sequence goes on along the minus strand of NZ_JBHVEU010000012.1, from coordinate 31,473 downwards.
GGTTCGAACGGCTTGGGTGGGAAGAAGACGACCGGCAACCGTTCCAGCCCCAGGAACGGCGCGAGGATCTCGTTCGCTTCCTCTTCCCAACCCGTCGCCCAGACGATCTCGAAGTGCTCGGCAAGTCCGTTCAGCCACCGCCCGTGGACCCGGTTCAGACGCACCGGCTCCTCATCGGGGAAGAACCCGTACTCCTGGTAATCCGCCGGGCACACCGCCGCGGCGAACGGGTTCAGCACCCCGTCGACGTCCAGAAGCAACAACGGCAGGTCGGCAGTCACGACGACTCATCCTGCCGCCGTAGGACCCCCGCCACAACGGGAAGCGACCGCCGCGAACGCGGGAAACGATCCACCTGTACATGTGCGGGGTGGTGCGGCCTTGTCCACCTGACCTGGAGGAGCGGCGCCTGCCTCGGACACCACGCAGACGACAAGCTCCGGCTTCATGCCCGAATCCCGCGTCAGGCGTGCGGCGCCGCCACGGTCCGGGCTCCACGCGCCCCGGTTCCCGCCTCCGCCCCCGCCTCCTCCGCGGCCTCCGCGTCGGCGATGCGGCCGCGCACCATCGCGTCCATGACCGCCATGTACCGCTGCGTGCGGGGGCCGCCGAGGAGGAAGGGGTTCGCGGCGCCGGGCGGTTGGCGCCGCAGCTGTTCGGCTCGTTCGAGGCCGTGGTCGTTCGGGTGGTTGGAGAGCTCGACCTCCACGTTCGTCCGGCGCATGACGGCCCGGAAGGAGTGGACGGAGGCGAGGAGGGTGCGCAGTTCCGCCACCGTCGAGGGCGGGTTGAGGCCGCCCCACAGCATCGCGCTGTGGTACCGGCCGCCCGCCCGGACCGGGATGACCGGGGACACGGTGCCGGGGGTGTGGCCCGGGGTGTGGTGCAGCTCGATCGTCGTGCCGCCCAGGGTGAGCTGTGCGCCGTCCGCGATGTCGAGGTCGCGGACGGGGGCGTCGGCGGGGCGGGTGCGGGCGAGGAGGTCCCAGTCGGCCGGGGACATGTGCACGCGGGCGCCGTAGCGGTCGGCGAGGGTCTGGGCGCCGCCGAAGTGGTCCGGGTGGCCGTGGGTCACGACGATGTGCCGGATCGCCGCCGGGTCGGCGCCGACCGCCCGCAGCCCGGGGACGACGACGCCCTCGGCATCGGCGGGTGAGGTGAGCGCGTCGATCAGCACGATGCCGTCGTCCGTCAGCACCGCCATCGCCGAGACCCAGCCCGCGCTCAGCAGCACCAGGTTGTCGAACAGCTTGACGGGCGCGGGCGCGGGCAGCGGGGGAAGGACGGAGCCGGGCGTCAGCGCCGTCACCAGGGCCCGCAGCACGGGGTCGTCGATGGCGAGGCGGCGGGCGCGGTCGTAGTGCGCGCGACCGGCGGGCGGTGCCGTCGCCGAGGAGGGGACGGCGGCCGAGGCCGTGCCCGGAAGGGCGGCCGGCGCGGCCCCGGCGGCGAGGCCGAGGACGGCGAGCTGGGCGAGACGGCGCCGGGTGAAGTCGGCGTCCGTGGCGGCCCGGCGGGTGGGTCGGATCATCGCGGTCGGGGCTCCTGGTCGGTCGGGAAGGGGCGATCCTTCGGGAGGGGATGCTCCTTCGGGACGGATGCGGATACGGACGTCAGCCGAGGGCGCTGACGACCGTCTTCGTCGCCTGGGCGATCAGGGCGTCGTCGGAGGTGGCGTCCGCCTTGCCGCGGTCGGTCAGGACGACGATCACGATCGGGGCGCGCCCGCCCGACGGCCACGCCACGGCGACGTCGTTGCGGGTGCCGTAGCCCGCGTTGCCGGTCTTGTCGCCGATCCGCCAGTCGGCGGGCACCCCCGCGCGGATGTACGGGCCGCCGGTCGTGTTGCCGACCAGCCAGTCCGTCAGCAGCCCGCGCCGGCCTTCCGGGAGGACGTCGCCGAGCACGTAGCGGCGCAGGTCGGCGGCGAGGACGCGCGGCGTGCTGGTGTCGCGGGTGTCGCCCGGGGTCGCCTCGTTGAGGGTGGGTTCGGTGCGGTCGACGCTGGTGGTCGAGTCGCCGAGGTCGCGCAGGGACTGCTGGACGGCCGCCGGGCCGCCGAGTTCGGCGAAGACGAGGTTGGCCGCGGTGTTGTCGCTGTACTGGATGGAGGCGGCGGCCAGGTCGCGCAGCTTCATGCCGGTCGCCACGTGCTGCGAGGTGATCGGTGCCCACGCCAGCACGTCCTCCTGGCGGTAGGGGACGACCTTGTCCAGGTCCGCGTCGGAGGCCTTGCGCAGCAGGGCCCCGGCGGCGAGCGACTTGATCGTGGACGCGAACGCGAACCGCTCGTCGGTCCGGTGGACGACCTCCCGGCCGCTGCCGGTGTCCACCGCGTACACGCCGAGCCGGGCGCCGAACCGCTGCTCGAGTTCCGCGAAGGCCGCGTCCGCCGCGGCGGCGGAGGCCGCCCCCGCGCCCGCCGTCGCCGCAGTCGCAGTCGCGCCGGAGGCCTCCGCCGTCGAGGTGCTACCCGACGGGCCGCACCCGCCGACCAGCGCGGCCACGAGCAGGGCCACCGCGGGCAGCGCGATGCGGGTACGGGTGCGGGTGCCGGTACGGCGGAGGTCGGGCGTCATCAGTGGTCTCCCCAGGTGGTTCGTGTCATCACGGTCGCGCCCCGCGGTGGTGGTCCACACCGCCGCGATCCGCGCGATCACGCTCAGCTAAACAGGCCGCGGACCTCCCAGTCCAAGACCGCAATCGTGAAGTGAGCGATAAGAAAACGCCTATGATTGCTGGCCATGGACCTGCTGGGGCACCTCCGCCACTTCCGCGCCGTCGCCGAGGAACGGCACTTCGGCCGCGCCGCCGAGCGCCTGCGGATCGCCCAGCCCTCGCTCTCCCAGCGGATCCAGCGCCTCGAACGCGAACTCGGCGTGACCCTGTTCGACCGCGGCCCGCGCGGCGTCGACCTCACCCCGGCGGGCCGGCTGCTGCTCGCCGAGGCCGAGGAGACCCTGGACAGCGCCGCCCGCCTCCTCGCCACCGCCGCCGACCTGCGCAGCGGACGGGCCGGCACCCTGCGCGCGGCCGTCCCGCCCGAACTCGGGCCGGCCACCCTCGCCGCGCTGCTCACCGGCTTCGAGACCGCCTCCCCGGGCACCCGGCTCGAACTGCGGGAACTGCCCGTCGCGGCCGTGGTGCGCGAACTCGCCCAGCACACCGTCGACGTCGCCGTCGTCCGCCACCCCTGCCCGGCCGACGGACTGGCCTTCGGCCCCGTCCTGCACCAGCCGCTCGGCGCCCTGCTCGCCGCCGGCGGCCCGCACGCCGACCGCCCCGAGCTCGCGGTGGCCGACCTGACCGGCCTGCGCCTGGTCCTCTTCCCGCGCGCCACCGCCCCGGCCCTGTACGACGAGGTCCTCACCACGCTGACCAGGCACGGCTGCACCCCTGAAGCCGTCGTCGACCCGCCGGGACCGGACGTCGCGGGCGCGCTCGTGCTCACCGGCAGCGCCATCGCCCTGGTGCCGCGCACCACACCCCCACCGGGTACAGTCTGGCGTCCGCTCACCGGCACCCCGCTGGCCTGGCGGACCTCCACGGCCTGGCCGACCGGGCGGGGCGGGCCCGCCGTCCGGCTGTTCGCCCAGGCCGCCCACGAGGCGCTGACCGGACCCGGCGGCCTGCTGCCCCAGTCGCCCCACCGCCCCCCGCTCTACCCCCGGCCCGCAATGGAGTTCCCGCTGTGACCAGCGACCGCACCACAGCCGACCGCCCGGCTCCTGACCGCCCGGCCGCCGACCGCACCAAGGCCGACCACCCGACAGCCGACCGCACCACGGCCGCCGACCGGACCCCGCACGGCCGCGCCGCACGCACCCGCATCGCCGCGGCCTTCGCCGACGCCGGCGTCACCGGCCGACTCCACGCACGCGACCTCGACACCGGCGCCGAGATCGGCCTCGGCGCCGACACCGCCGTCTCCACCGCCAGCGTCCACAAGCTCTGCCTGCTCGTGACGCTCTACCGCGAGGCCGCCGCCGGACGCGTCGACCTCACCCGGCAGGTCGACGTCCCCGCCGCCGGCCGCACCCCCGGGTCCACCGGCCTCGGCGCCATGCTCGACGACGCCCGCCTCTCCCTGCGCGACCTCGCCTACCTCACCGCCGCCGTCAGCGACAACACCGCCGCCGACACCCTGTGGGACCGGATCGGCCTCGACACCGTCAACCGCACCATGGCCGACCTCGGCCTCACCCGCACCGTCGCCGTCCACAAGCTCCGCGACCTCATCGCCGCCCTCGCCGAGGACACCGGCCCCGACTCCCCGGTCGACCCCGCCGTCGTCGCCCGCCTCAGAGTCCTCGACCCCGCCTTCACCAACCACAGCACCCCCCGCGACATGACCACCCTGCTCGCCGCCCTCTGGCACGGCGACGCCTGCCCCGGCGACCACGGCACCGCCCTGCGACGCCTCCTCGGCCTCCAGGTCTGGCCCCACCGCCTGGCCTCCGGCTTCCCCTACGACGACGTCCGCGTCCACGGCAAGACCGGCACCCTCCCCACGCTGCGCCACGAGGTCGGCGTCGTCGAATACCCCGACGGCGGCCGCTACGCCCTCGCCGTCTTCACCCGCGCCGCCGCCGCCACCATCACCCTGCCCGCCGCCGACGCCGCCATCGGCACCGCCGCCCGCCTCGCCGTCGACGCCCTCCGGGCCCAGGCGGCAGCCGGCCGGGCGCGCTGACCGGCGCCCACCGCGTCCCGGCCTCCGCCATCGCGCACCCGTCGGCGGTCGCCTGACGGCCCGTACGCCGAAGGGCGTCCCGACCCGGGCCCGAGGGCCGCGCCGCCAACGGCACGACGGGCAGGACGAAGGCGGCCCACAGCCACGGGTGCCGCCACCGCGTGCGCCTGGCGCCGGTCACCGTCCCCCGGGGGACTCGTGACCACCAGGGTCGGGAACCACGCCGCCACAAAACCGCGGCCCACGGGGAATCGCGTGACCGCCGGCAGCCGACAGCCGTCAATCCGGTCGACCCCCTCCTCACGCGTACCGGGGAAAATCCGCCCCTTCACCGGCCACGCACCGCGCCGGAGCGCTACGTTGACGGCCGCCGACCATGGGGAGAACCGCTGACATGACCATCGACAGGGCCGCCCTCGACAGCGCGATGAAGGCGGTCGTCGCCGCCGCGCACGCCGACGACCCGGCCGCGCTGTACCAGGCCGTGATGCCGCCGGCGGGCACGGACACGCCCCCGGCCGAGGTCACCGCCTGGTTCGGGACGCTCCTCATCCACCTGGCGCTCTCCGCCGCGACCACCTCGAAGCTGGAGCGCGGCTGCCCCCGGGAGGCCGTCTCGGGGTGGATCGGGGAGACGCTGGGCCCGCCGCCCACCCCGGCGCTGCTGCGCGCCGCGGATCCCGGCCGCATCGACCACGCCGAAGCGGTGAGCGCCGCCGCGGACTACTCCCGGTGCCACGAGTACACCGTCGACCTGATCCGGCTGGGCCTGGCCGAGCCGAACGAGGCACCGGACGAGCGGGGCGTCGACGCCCACTGCGCGGCGACGAACGACAGCAGGACGCGGATCACCGTGATCGCGATGCTCGGCCGCCTCGCCCCCGTCCCCGGCGGGCGGGCCTGACGCCGCCGCTCCGGCAGCGCCGGGCCGCCGGGCCGGTCGAGTCCGCCGCGCCCGGGCGCCCGCCGGTGCCGGGGGAGGGCCGGAGCAGGACGACGAGGGGTCAGGAAGCGCGCTGATGCCCTGCCCCCGGCGGCGCGGCCACACGTTCGTATGCTTGCGTACGGGCGGTGGCGGCACCCCCGAACCCCGGACGGCGCCGCGCGCCGCGGACAGCGGAAAGGGGCGCGGGCATGCGGAAGCGGACGAGGCGTACGGCCTGGTCGCTCACCTACTTCCTGCTGGGCGGGGCGTGCCTGCTGATCGCCGTGGTGATGGCGACGGGCCTGGTGACGACGGGGGCCGCGCGCGGGCTGGGACCCCTGGTCCCGGTCCTGATCCTCGGCATCCCGGGTGCGGTGCTGACGTTCCGCGCGCCGGTGTTCGGCGTCTCCTACGGGCCGGCCGGGGTGAAGTACTCCGGGCTGCTCGGAGCGCGCTCCTACGCGTGGGCGGACATCCGGGAGGTACGGGTGGCCGTCCTGGAGGGCAGGGTCTACACGTCCGACGTCCCGGAGCTGGTGCTGGCCTCCGGCGGGACGGACCCGCTGTACATGCTGGCGGGCCACAGCTCGGGCCGGACCAACAAGCGGGTCAAACGGCTGGTGGCCGAACTCGAGGCGGCGCGCGCGGCCGCGTCCTGACGCCGGTCGCTTCCACCGGCGGCACGCGGCACCGACATCTCCCGGCAAGGCCTCCCGACAGTCCCGACGCCGGTCACGGCCGCGCGGGGTCGGTGGTGCCGTCGCCGTTCGCGCCGCCCGGGCCGGCTGCCGAGTCCGGGGCCGGGCGGCGAGCGGCGTGCTCGTGCCCCGGGGACGGCGGTGTCGGCGGGGTGAAGCCGAGGGAGGTCAGCAGGCCGACCGCCGCGTCGCGGTAGTGGGCGGGCAGTTCGCGGTAGATGGCGAGGGCCTCCTCCCAGGAGCGCAGGGCGTCGGCGCCGCGGCCGAGCGCCTGCTGGGCGGCGGCCAGGGCGGTCAGGGAGTTGGCGCGCTGGTCGACGTACCCGGTGATGGTCCGGCCGACGGCCAGCGAGCGCTCCAGGTGGACCAGCGCCTCCTCGGGGCGGCCGGCGGCATAGCGGGCCATGCCGACGACGTTCAGGAGGCTGCACTCCGGGACGCCGCCGAGCCGGCGGATCTCCGGTGCGAGCAGCCGCTCGGCCAGGGCCTGCGCCTCCTCGGACCGGCCGAGCATCAGGAGGCTGCTGGCGAGGTTGGTCTCGCACAGCAGGACCGTCCACCGGGCGGCGCCCGGACCGTCCGCGGCCAGCAGGCGCAGGGCGCGTTCGAAGTGGTCGGCCGCCCCGGCGTAGTCCGCGCAGTTGAAGTGCGAGACCCCCAGGCTGGCCAGCACCAGTGCCTCGACGGCCCGGTCGCCGGCCGCGCGGACGAGTTCCAGGGCCTGCTCGTAGTGCCGGCGGGCCTGCGGCAGGTCGCCCGCGGAGCCCCAGGCGTGCCCCTGGTCGTTCAGGCTGAGGCCCAGGGCGAGCGGGTCGTCGAGCCGGCGGGCGGCGGCCACCGCGGTCCGGCTCACGGCCAGTCGTTCCGCGTGCGGCCCGGTCCGGTGCAGGTAGGGCCACAGCAGCGAGGGGAGCTTCCAGGCGACGTCGTCGTCCCCGTGCTCGAAGGCGTGGGCGGCGGTGGCCAGGAGGTTGGCCCGCTGCTCGTCGCACCACCGCAGCGCCTGGGCGGGGTCGGCGAAGGTGACGGTGCCCAGGCCCCGGGGCGGCGGTGGCAGCGCCACGTGGGGCCGCCCCGGCACCAGCGTCCGGGTGGCGGCACAGGCGTGGTGGAGGCACCACGCGTACCAGCGCTCCAGGCAGAGGCGGCGGGAGCGTCGGCTCTCCTGCCGCGTGCCCTGCTCGGCGGCGAACAGGCGCAGCAGGTCGTGGAAGCGGTAGGTGTCGGCGGAGTGCTCGGTGAGGAGGTGGACGTCGGCCAGCCGGCGCAGGATCCGCGCGCCGCTCCCGCGCTCCAGGCCGCCGAGCACCTCGGCGACCGGCGCCGACAGGTCGACGGCGGGGCTCGCCGCGAGCAGCCCCAGCAGGCGCCGGGCGGGCCCGTCGAGCGCGCGGTAGGAGAAGGAGAAGGCCGTGCGCAGGCAGGCGGACCGGTCGTCGCCGTCCGCGCTGAGGACGTCGAGCCGGTTGCCGGCGAGTTCGGCGGCGAAGTCCGTGAGGTCGTGGTGCGGGCGGTCGCGCAGCCGGGCGGCGGCGAGCGCGACGGCCAGCGGGAGGTGGCCGCAGGCGTCGAGCAGCCGGGCGACGGCCTGCTCCCGGGCCTCGACGCGTTCGGCCCCGAGCACCCGGCGCACCAGGGCGCGGCCCTCGTCCGGGCTGAACTCCGCCAGCTCGATCCGCTGGGCGCCCTCCCGTACGACGAGGCCGGTGAGCCGCTCACGGCTGGTCACGAGGACCGCGCAGCCCCCGGCGCCGGGCAGCAGCGGACGGACCTGCGCGGCGTCCAGGGCGTTGTCCAGGACGATCAGGACCCGCCGGCCAGCCAGCGTGGACCGGTAGAGCGCCGCCGTCTCGTCGAGCCGGGCGGGGACGTCCTCGGCCGGCACGCCCAGGGCGCGCAGGAAGGAGCCCAGGACGGCGTGGGGGTGCTGCGGGCCGGTGGACGACCAGCCGTGCAGGTCGGTGAAGAGCTGGCCGTCGGGGAAGCGGTCCCGGGTCCGGTGGGCCCAGCGCAGTGCCAGGGCCGACTTGCCGGCCCCGGGGGCACCGGTGACGAGCGCGATGGCCCCGGGGGCCGGGGCCCGGCCGCCCGGCCCCCCGGGGCCGACCAGGTGGCGTCCGAGGGCGCGAAGCTGCGCCTCGCGGCCGACGAAGGCGGGTGACTCCCAGGGGAGTTGGGCGGGACGCGGCAGGGTCCGCTGCACCGCGGCGGCCGGCCGCCTCGATGCGGCGGGCTCGCGGGGCGGGGCCGGGTTCGGCGCGCCGGAGCCCAGCAACTCCTGCTGGAGGCAGCGGAGTTCGGGCGAAGGGTCGAGGCCCAGCTCCCGCGCGAGGTCGGCCGCGTACCGCCGGTACGCGGCCAGGCCCTCCGCCCGGCGCCCGCTGCGGAGCAGGGCCGTCAGCAGGTGCCGCACCAGGCCGTCGCGCAGGGGAGTGGCCCCGACCAGGCCGATGAGCTCAGGGACGATCCGCTCGTGCCGGCCGGCCGCCAGTTCCAGCTCGAAGAGCCGCTCCAGGGCGGCCATCCGCTGCTCCTCCAGGCCCGCGGCGATGGTGGCGAGGGCGCGGCCCGGCAGGCCGTCCAGGGCGGGGCCGCGCCACAGGTCCAGGGCCTCGCGCAGCAGGGGCGCGCCGTCGGCGCCCGCACGGGCGGCGGCGTCGACCCGGGCGGTGAACTCCCGCGCGTCGACGCGGACCCCGTCCGCGGCGAGGAGGTAGCCCGGCCCGTCGGTGCGGATCGGTGAGGGCCGCCGCGGGCCGGGCGAGAGCGCGCGGCGCAGCAGCCCGACCATGTTCCGGACCTGGCGGTCGGCGGTGGCGGGCGGGCACTCGTCCCACACCGCGTCGACGATCCGGGGCACGGACACCGTCCGGCCGACGTGGGCCACCAGCACGGCCAGGAGCGCCTGTTGGAGCCGGCCGCCGACGGCGAGCGGGCCGCAGTCCCGGGCCCGCACCTCCAGTGCTCCCAGGATCCTGAACTCCACCCCATGGCCTCCGGCGATCGAACGGTGCCGTGCGTCGTCCTGCGCCCCGAGCCCCCGTGACGGGTGCGGCAGGGCCATCCTCGCCCGGGCGCGGCGGCGTGTCCATGGCGCCCTGGACGCGGCGCCGCGCTCCGGGGCGCCCTCCCGCGGCGTGATGGGGTCGTGAGGAATTCATGACGGCCTTGCGCAGGATCGTCACCGGGCCGGACGGCATCCCCCACGACGGACCGCCCCACCGCCCCACCGTTCCCCGCCCGCACCAGCACCGGCACGGTTCCGGCCGCAGGGGTGCGGCCCATCCACCAGAGCACGGAGGAGAACAGATGACCCTCGTCCACCGGCCTCGCCGACGGACGGCGACGGCCGCGGCCGCCGCCACGATCATCATGACCCTGCTGGAGATCGGGGGCATCGGGGCCGGCACCGCCCACGCCGGCACCCGCCCGCCGACGACGAACTGCAACCCCGCCGTGGACCAGACCTGGCTGGACGTGACGTCCCTCCAGGTCGACCCCGTCGTCACCGACTTCCTCGCCGTCTACGTCGCCCCGGGAACCACCGGCCAGCGCACCGAGACCCTGAGCCGGGTGGACTCGGTCACCACCGTCGTCAACCGCAGCACCGAGATCAGCGCCTCGGCGAACGTGCTCTTCGTCAAGATCGAGGCCAAGGTCGGCTTCTCCGTCCAGAAGACCACCTCGACCACCACCAGCACCACCGTCTCGACCACCTGGAACCTCAACCAGCCCGGCTACTACGGCCTCTACCGCGGCACCCGCCGGGTCCAGGGCGAGTACGCCAAGTTCGTCTGCGCCCAGACCGGCCCGACCACCGGCGTGTGGATCAACGCCTTCCCGGACGGCGGCGGGGGGAGCTTCACCACCTACGAGCTGCCGGAGATCGGCAGCGTCAACTGCGCCCAGACCGAACCGGCCGGCACCCTGCGCCGCACCGCCCAGATCCGGCTCTCCTGCTGACCCGCCCACCCCACACCACGACGGAGGAACCCATGACGAACCCGCTGCGGCGCCGGACGACGGGCGCCCTGCGCACGCTCGGCGCCGGCATCCTGGCCGCGCTGGTCGGCGGCACGCTGCTCGCCGCTCCCGCGTCCGCCGACACCCCGCCGAAGTTCGGCTGGTCCGACTGGAACGGCTGGAGCTGCTCGGGGTACTACCGGATCAACACCCCGGCCGGGCAGGTCCTCGACATGAGCCAGGGCGGCACCTTCTTCGACGGAGCGCTCATCCAGTACCCCTGGAACGGCCAGCGCAACCAGCAGTGGGGCCTGTGCCGGTGGCCGGGCGCCCCCGAGGACACCAGCAGCTACGTGCTGCGCAACCGGCAGAACGGCGACTGCATCGGCAGCTACGACGGCGGGAGCGTGGACGCCTCCTGGATCAGCGTGTTCGACTGCTCGGGCGACATCGGCCCCAATCAGAAGTTCTGGAAGACCGTGGACCCGGCCTCCGGCGCCTTCGTCCTCAAGCTGCAGCACTCCGGCAACTGGCTCGCGGTCGCGGAGGCCGCCAACGCCAACTCCATCGTGGCCCAGTACTCCTACCGGGCGACGGCCTTCACCCTGCAGCAGCTGAACCCGTGACCCCCCGCCCGCCGGCCCGGCCCCCGGCCGGCGGGCGGCCACGGGGGAGTCAGGGGACGTAGAGGCTCCGGGCGCCGGTGGCGCTCTCGTCGTCACCGGCGCTGATGCGGCCGAGCTCCTCTCCGTCGCAGTCCGGCCCCGAGTAGAGGGTCACGGCCGTGTCGGTGTTGTTGTCGACGATGCTGGAGTCCTCCAGGGGGTAGCAGCCGGAGGGGTCCGTGTAGACCTCCGCGTTGTTGAGGTAGAGGTTTCCGGTGGCCGCGGCGGCCGGGCCGACGGGCAGGACCAGGGCGGCAGCGGCCATCAACGGGACGCCGAGGACGGCGCGGCAGGTGATTCTCATACCCTGCGCATATCCAGTTCGGGCCGGTGCCGTGGCCGGGACGGACAGGCGTCGCCCCTGGAGGGCGGGCCCGCTGGGCCGAATGCCGGACGAGTGCCGCCGGTACGGGCGAAGCGCCTACAGTCGGCCCGGACGTCATTCCGGACGAGCCGTCCGTTTCGGGGAAGGCGCCGGAACGACCTCGACAGCCGGACGTCCACGGCGGTCACGGCGCGGCGCGCAACCCGACCCGTAGGGGTGGCTCCGGCATGATCGGGGCCCGGAGCGGGTGCCGGGACGGGAGACTGCCGACCATGGGGTTCCTTGCACGGCCGCGGTTCCACATGCCGTTCCGGTCCCGGCTCAACCCGCACGTCGATCAGGCCCGCGCACACGCCAGGGAGTGGGCCGGGCGGATGGGCATGTTCGACGAGGAGTACCTGGAGTGGCCGGAGCGGTGGAGCGAGGACGCGTTCGGCCGGGCGGACTTCCCGCTGTTCGTCGCCCTGACCCACCCGGACGCCGGCGCCCACGAGTTGGAGCTCGTCACGGACTGGCACGTCGCCTTGTGGTTCGTCGACGATCTGTTCCTGCCGCTCGTCCGGCGCGACCACGACCGGGCGTCGGCCGAGGCCCGGGCGGAACGGCTGATGCGGTTCCTGCCGCTGGACGGCCTCCCACGGCCGCTCGTCCCGGACAATCCGGTGGAGCGGGCCTTCGCCGACCTGTGGTCCGGCACGGCCGCGACCATGACCCTGCTCTGGCGCGACCGGTTCGTCGGCAGCGTGCGGCGCTTCCTGGACGGAGTGCTGTGGGAACTCGACCACGTCGACCACGCCGTGACCGACCTGATCGAGTACCTCGGGGCCCGCCGCGACTTCGGCGGCCTGCAGTTCACCGCCGTGCTGATGGAACACGCGGTCGGCGAGCTCCCGCGGCACGTCCACGGCCGCCGCGAGTTCCGCACCGCCCTGGACGCGTTCGTGGACGGCGTCAGCCTGCACAACGACATCGTGTCCTACGACCGGGAGGCCGCCGAGGGCACGGTCGGCAACAACGGTGTGGAGGTGACCCGCAAGGTCCTCGGAACCGACCGGCGCGGCGCCGAAGACATCGTCAACGCCCTGCTGACCGCCAGGGTGCACACCCTCGCGGGGGCCCCCGGGACCGTACCCCCCGACGCGGTGGAATTCGTCGGAGCCCTGCAGGAGGCACTGGCCGGTTCCTACCGGTGGCACGAGCTGACCGGCCGCTTCGGCCGAACGGCCTTCGGAGCCCTCGCGAAGCCCCGCGGGCTGGGCACCTCGGCGGCCTACGCCTTCCGGCCCGCGTCCTCGGCCGGGCCCCGGTCGACGTCGCCGTCGTCGCCGGCCGCGATCCCGTAGTCCTCGCCTACCGGTGGTCCTGCTGTCCCGCCGGCACCGTCGCCGTCTTGCCGGGCGCCCGCGGGCCCAGGAGCTCGCGAGCGCCCGGCAAGAGGGCGGGAAGACCACACGACCCTTCGGACGCGCGTCGGGTCGAGGCCGTGACCCGTGATCGACAAGGTCGTTGGTGATCCTCAGGGCAGGACGGGGGCCACATCCGTGAAGGCCGTCGCAAAGGCGTGCCCCCTTCGCCGGCTGTCCGGTCGAACGCGCACCGGACCACTTCCAGGGAGGTACAAGCATGTTTCCACCACGCGCTGCCACCGGCCCGGTTCGGACCCCTGTGGGGCTGCGAGGCCGAGGCCGCCGTCCTGGCCCTCTGCGACGACCTCGCCGCGGCCCTGACCGGCCCGGTCGCCCCCGCCGCGGCCGCGCGTATCGGCGCCCTGTGCGACCAGGTCGGCCTCCGGGCGGCCGAACCGCAGTCCCACTCCGTCCCCTCCCCGCTCGACGCGCCCACCCCCTGCTGAACCGCCGGTCGTCCCCGTACGCCCACGACGTACGCCCGTGACCCGGGTATCCGAACACCCACCCGCGCCCGCCCCGTCCCCGCGAGCAGCCGTCGGCCACGAGCAGGCAGCAGCACCTCCGCAGGAACCCGGACGAACGACCGCACCGTCCCCCGACACCGCACGCCGGCCCCGACCCCGCCCACGTTCCCGCCCCTGCTCGCCCGTCCCGGAGAACTCGACGTCACCGCACCCGAGTCGGCGCGCACGCTGGAGCACGCCGGGCGGTTGGTGTGCGACTTCCACGACGGGATCGACGAGGGCCCGGCCCGCCACGACGGGCCCGATCCCGCGCTCCTCGCCGAGCTGTCCGCCCCGTCCACGGAAGGGCCGAACGATGCGCGGCAGTTGATGTCACCGCACCCCCGGCAGCGACCGGCGGGTCCGGCGCGGGCATCGTCCCGTAGGGCGGGCAGGGACTCCTCGAGGCGGCGCCGGCGGCGTTCGGGCCTGGCGGCAGGCGGGGCAGCCGACGGCTGTCCTCGGCCGGGGGCCGCAGACTCACGGTCCGCGGCCGGGCGAGCACCGTCGCACGGTCGGGCGCGGCCCGGAACAGCGTCAGCGGAACGGCGAGCAGGGCGAACCCGCGTCGGCGACTGCCGCGTTCGCTGCTGGAGCTCACCGACGCCGCCACGCAACCCGTCCACGAAGCGGACGAGATGTTCGCGGCCATCGGCGCGCTCCAGGGCGCCCGCCCGGGGCCTCGAGCCCCGGCGGCGATCATGCGCGAAATAATCTTGGAAGGACACCGTCAAGCCGGGTACGATCCGCCGAGTACGAATCCGGGGGACTACACGGAGCTATCGGCTCGAGGTTCTTCTGCCGGGACAGGTGGCAGTGTGCCCGAAGCACGGGTGCCACGTCCTGACCGGCGGCGACCAGAGGTCCGGTTGGCACGCCGTGCGTAATGGGGGATGAGTCATGGCTGAAACCTGGACCGCGATGAGCCATGGGCTTCTCCGGCAGGCCGGCTTCGCACTGGACACACTGGATCCGTTGGCGCACGACCTCAGCGCCGAGCTGTCGGCGGCGCGAGCCGCGACGGACCATGCGGCCGAACTGGCCGACCAACTGGCGAAGATGATCCGCCAGGGTGACGTCGACGGCCGGCAGCGAGCGTTGTCCCGGCTCGGGCTGTTACGCGACCTCGCCGAAGAGGACGCCGCCGGGCTGCCGGCCGAGTTCGCCGAGCCACTGACGGGATATCAGGATGCGCTGCGGGGCCTGAAGAACAGTGTTTCCGCACTAGAGCAGCGGTACGCGGCAGCGCTGGAGGGGTCCCGGCGGTACGTCGCCCGGCTGTTCCGCGAGGACACCGCGCTTCGGCAGGTGCTTCTGCTCTCCAACGAGGCCCACTACCCGCGTTTCGCGTCCTGGCTGGACCGGGACGGCGCGCTGTCCGACCGGACCGGCCGCCGGATGACCGACCTGCTCACGATGTACCTGCAGCGGGTCGCTTCGAAGAACGAGACCACCTCCCACTTCGGGCCGGTGAGTGTGGGCTCCCTCACGCTCGAAGCGGGCGATCGGGACACGGCGGACGGTCTCACCTGGACGGATGGCCCGATCGAGCGCGTCGCCTTCTTCAGCCACTGGGCGGCGGAGCGCCTCGCGGAGACCTTCAGCGCCGACCCGCGGCTGCGCGGCCGGGTCCGGCCCCGCCTGCGACCGCTGGCCTTCCGGGACGGCGACCGGATCGACCTGTTCGCCTTCCGCACCCGGACCGGCATGCCCGGCGACTGGCGATTCGTGGTGGTGGGCAGCTCCGCCGTGGACGAGGCGGCCGACTGGCTGTGGTGCCACTGCGACGCCCGGCGCACCGTCGACGAACTCCACCGGGAATGGGCGGCGGGCACCGGACGCCCGGGCGCCGAACTGGACGAGGCGCTGAGCCGGGCCGAGGCGGACGGTTGGCTGGTGACGGCGGCGGAGATCCCGATCGGCGCCGTCAGGCCGCTCGACACGCTCAGTGAGCTGGTGGCAGAGGCGGACGGCGACGCCGGTGACCTCCACGCGGCCCTGGAACGCTTCGACCGCTTCCTCGCGGAGTTCCCGCTCGCCGCGGCGGCTGATCGGGCCGCGCTCCTCGCCTCGCTCAAGTCCGACTTCGAGGCGCTGACCGGTGGGGCCGCCGAGCGCCCCGGCGGCACCCACTACGCGGACCGGTCCCTCTTCTACGAGGAGGCGCACGGACCCCAGCGTGACCTGGTCGTCGGCCCGGGCCTCACCGACTTCGTCACCGGCGAGCTGACGCCCGTGTACGGGCTCGTCCTGCTCGCCCCGCGTCTGCGGATGCGGCGGGAGCGCGCGATCCTGACGCGGTGGGCACAGGACCGCTTCGGTATCGGTGCGGACGTCCCGTTGCACCACTTCTACCAGGCGTTCTTCGCCGACCGTCCGGAGCTGGAAGCCGCCTGCGCCGAGGTGGACGACGAGATCGCCGCCGTGGAGCGCGAGCTCAGGAAGGTCCTGCTCCCGGACACGGGCGAGGGCGCGGACCGGCGCGAGGTGCAGGTCGACCGAACGCGCCTCGAGGAGCTGATCGCCCGGCACTCGGGCGATGTGCCGGCCCTGTGCAGCCCCGACGTGATGCTCGCCGCCCGGGACGTCCGGGCCCTGGCCGACGGGGACTTCACGGCTGTGGTCGGGGACTGCCACGCCCTGCGTGACCCGCTCACCCACTCCAGTCTCGCCCCGTTGCTGGCCGCCCGCGCCGACGGCATCGTGGCCGAGGCCCAGCAGCGGTACGAGGAACTGCTGGATCCCGACGAGATCATCGTCGACCTGGCGCGTGCCCACCTCGACAAGACCGGTGCCCAACTGACCTACCCCTGCCCGGACGTCGAGGTGCACGGGCGGTCCGGCAAACCGCGCGACCAGGTCGTCCAGCCCGCACAACTGTCGGTGACGGTGGCGCCCGAGCACCTCGAGCTGCGAGCCCGGGGGGTGTCCGGCCGGCTGCGGCTCAAGTCCCCCTTCGCCGGTGGTCCGGGCATCCGCCACGATCCGCTTTCGGTGTTCGCCTTCCCCCGCCACTTCGGTGGAATCGGCATCCGCACCGACGACCTGGCGCACGTTCCCCGCATTCGCTGCGGCCGGGTGATCCTGAGGCGTGAGAGCTGGCGGGTGCCCGTCTCCGACCTGCGCCCGTGGTCGCCCGGCGGCCACGCGGTGGCCGCGGACACGGCGGCGCACCTGGGGGCCGTACGGCTGCGCGAGCGGCTCGGGCTGCCCCGGTACTGCTTCGTGAAGATCCCCGGCGAGCCCAAGCCGGTCTTCCTGGACTGGGAGGCGCCCCTGCTGGTGCGCCAGCTCGTCCGGCTCGTCAAGGGCGCCGAGGGGGCGCTGGAATTCAGCGAGATGCTGCCCGGGCCCGACGGGCTCTGGCTGGAGGTGGACGGCCGCCGCCACACCAGCGAGCTGCGCTGCACGGTCTTCTCCCGGACGGACGCGCCCGCGTAGCCCGGCCGTTCCCCGAGCGCGGGCTGACGCGCCCGCCGGCCCGCCCCTCCACCCCCTCCACGCGCGCCCGCGCCTGCCCTCGCCCGCCTGTCGGCAGGGCCCTCGGCAGGCCGCGGTGCCCAGCCCGTACGGGCTCCCACCCTCCCACGAGCCGAGAGGTTCTCTTGATGGCGACCACGGACAGCCCGAGCCCGCCGGCCCGGTACTCCCGTTCCCCCCTCGCGTCGGGCCGACCCCGGTGGTCACTGGCGCCCACCGCGCTCGTCCGCCAGGCCGGCTTCCCGCTCGAACTGCTCTCCGGTCTGGTCGACGAGGGCGCCGACGCCGAGGCACGCGCCCTGTTCGACCGGTACGCCGCACTGCTGGAGGCCGCGGCCGCGGCGAAGGAGGAGCTGAAGCGGCCCCCGGTGGCCGCCGACGAGGCCCTCAGCAGGGCCGTCGGCGACGCGATCGGCAACGCGATCGGCATGCTGCGGCCGCTGACCGAGCCGGACCTGGCCGCGGCCACGCGTGAACTGGGCCCACGGAGCGGTCCGTTGGCCGGTTTCCAGAACCAGGTCACGGAACTGCGGCGGGCCTGCCGGGAGTTCGCCGAGAGTCACGCGCAGCGGATGTGGGAGGGGCGACTGGCCGTCGCCGAGGTCTTCGCCGACGAACGGCTCCGGGACGTCCTGCTGCTGTCGAACGACGCCGCCGCACCCCAGTTCCTGGCCTGGCTGGACGCCTTCGACCCGACGGTGACCGGTCGTCGGCGCGCCCACGCACAGAAGATGACCGACCTGCTCACGATGTACCTCCAGCGAGTCACCACGAAGAACGAGACCCACTCGCACTTCGGACCTCTGAACGTCGCCCGGGTCGCAGGCGGGGGGACACTCGACTGGACCGACGGATCCGCCGTCCTGCGCCGCGCCTACGTCAGCCACTGGGCGGCGGCCCGGCTGGCCAGGAAGCTCGGCGAGGACCCCGCCCTGCGCACGCTCGTCCGGCCCCGCCGGCTGCCGTTCGCCTTCCTCGACCAGGGCGACGGCGCTCACACAGGCGTCGACCTCTACTCGTGCGGCGTGGAGTCGGCCCCGGGTGTCGACTGGCGCTTCGACCGGATCGGACGCGTCGCCGTCGGTCCGGCCCAGGACTGGCTGCTGCGCCGACTCGACGGCGTCCGGACGCTGGAGGAACTGTCCGCCGAGTGGTACGGCAGGTTCGGGGCCTCCGCCGACGGCGACGGCGACGACGGCCCCGGGTTCGACGAGGCGCTCGCCGACCTCGCCGACCGCGGCCTGGCCACCGCCTGGCCGGAGGTACCCGTCGGGGATCCCCGGCCGCTCGCCGCACTGCGCGCGCAGCTCGTCGCCGCCGACGCCGGAGACCACCCCGCGATGGCGTGGACGGCTGAGCTGGAAGCCGCCGTCGCCGCCTTCGCCCAGGCCCCGTACCCCGAACGGCCGACCGCGCTCGCCGCTCTGAAAGCCCGCTTCGAGGAGCTCACGGCCGGCCCGGCGAACCGCTTCGGAGGCCACCACTACGCCGACCGCAGCGTGGTGTGGGAGGAGGCCCACGGCGAGCTCGACGACCTGCGGATCGGCTCGGAACTCGCCGAGGTCCTCAGCGAGGAGCTGGCGTTCGTCTACGAGATCGCGCTCGCGGCCCCCCGCCTGCGGCTGCGCCTGGAGACCGACATCCTCACCCGCTGGTTCCGCGACCGTTTCGGCCCGGACCGCCCCGTTCCGCTGGCCGACTTCTACCGTGCGTTCGTCGAGGACCGCGAGCAACTCGCCCTGCGCTGCTCCGACGTGACGACGGAGGTGGACCGGCTGCGGGCCACCGTGGCCCGGCAGCTGCTCGGCACGGCCGACCCGGCGGCCCGCGAGATCGTCGTGCCCGACGAGCGGATCGATGAACTCAGGGCCGGTCTCCCCCAGGGGCCCGCCGCCTTCTGCAACCCGGACGTGCTGCTCGCCGCGAGCGGGCCGCAGGCCCTGGCCGCAGGAGAGTTCCAGGTCGTCGTCGGAGAACTGCACGCGGGCCGGGACCTGCTGACCCACAGCAGCCTCTCGGTCCAAGCCGTCGAGCGCGCGCCCCGACTGACCGAGGAGATCGAAGCGCGGTACCGGACCCTCCTGGCCGAGGACGAGATCCTCGTGGACGTGCTGCGCGGCCATCAGGACAAGACCGCCTGCCAGCAATCCTTCCCGGGACCGGACCTGGAGATCCTGGGCCGCTCGCCGAAGGACCGCGCCGATGTCCTGCACCCCTCGGACCTCCACCTGCTCCTGAACGGCCCCCGGCTGGAGCTACGCACCCAAGGGCGACCGGAAAGGATCCGGCTGCTCGCACCCCCCGCCGGCGGCTACACCCTCATGGACGACCCGCTGGCGCCCTTCGCGTTCCCGCGTCTGCACGGCGGCAACGGCCTCGACCTCGGCGAGCTCCCGCACGTTCCGCGCATCCGCCACCGGCGTACCGTCCTGCAGCGCGAACTCTGGCGGATCCCCGCCTCGGAGCTGCGCGGGTGGTCGCCCACCGGCAGTCCGGTGAAGGCCGACGACGCGGCCGAGTACCTCACCGCCTGCCGGCTGCGCGCCCGGTACGGGTGGCCGCGCCGAGTGTTCGCGAAGCTGCCCGGCCAGCCCAAGCCCGTCTACGTGGACTGGGACGCCCCTCTGATCGTCCGGCAGTTCTTCCGGCTGGTGCGCGGGGTCGAGGGAACGGTCGTGATCTCCGAGCTGCTGCCGTCCACCGAGCAGCGCTGGCTGCGGGTGAACGGAGCGTCGTACACGAGCGAGCTGCGCTACGCCGTGTTCGCCCCGAACGACGGCGGAGCAGCCGACGGACAGCCGGCATGACCCGGACCGCGGGTTCCGAGACCGCCTACCGCAGGCTGCTCACGGCCTCGACCATCTCCGCGCTGGGCGACGGCGTCCGGTTCTCGGCCCTGCCGCTGTTGGCCGCGGCCCTGCTCGACTCCCCTTTCGCGGTCAGCCTGGTCACCGCCTCCTCCACCCTGCCCTGGCTGTTGCTCAGCCTCCCGATCGGCGCCCTGGCGGACCGGTGCGACCGGCGTGCGCTGATGGTCGCCGCCGACCTCCTGCGGGCCGGCGCGCTCGCCATCGCCGTGGTCCTGCTGCTGAACGACGCACTGCACCTGTGGTCCCTGGTGGCCGTCGCGTCGGTGCTCGGCATCGGTGAGGTCCTCTTCGACTGCGCCTCGTTCGCCGTGCTGCCCGCACTGGTGACGGCCGAGCGCCTGCCCTCCGCGAACGGGCGGTTGTTCACCTCCCAGACGCTGAGCCGCGACATGGTCGGGCACGTCCTCGGCGGCTGGCTCTTCGGGATCGGCCAGTTCGTGCCGCTGTTGGTGAACACCGTCTCGTTCCTGCTGTCGGCCGGCTTCCTCAGCGCTCTGCCGGCCAGCCGGTCGAGCCGTCCCGACACCCCCCGCAAGCTGCTCCAGGAGATCGCCGAAGGCATCGCCTTCGTCGCCCGCGACCGCCTGATGCGGGCGCTCACGCTCGCGGCGGGACTCGTCAACGCCGTCTACCTCGGGCAGATCGCGATCTTCGTCCTGCTGATCCGGGAGACCTTGCACGTCCCCGCGTCCAGCTACGGCCTGTTCGTCGCCGCCTCCGCGCTCGGAGGGGTGCTGGGCGGCGCGGTCGCGGACCGGGTCACCCGTCGGCTGGGACGCGCCCGCGCGCTCGCCGCCGCCCTCGCGCTGGTCGCCGCCTGCGGCCCCGTCATCGCCGCCACCACCAGCCCATGGGTCGTCGGCGCCGCCAACCTCGCCTCCGGCGCCGCCATCATGGTCTGGAACGTCGTGGCCGTCTCCGTACGCCAATCCCTGGTGCCCGAGCAGATGTTGGGGCGCTCCATCGGCGTCTACCGGCTCTTCGCCTGGGGCACGATGCCGCTCGGCGCCGCCCTCTACGGTCTGCTCGCCGACCTCTGGGGCACGCGCGCCGCGTTCCTCGCCGGCAGCCTCCTGGCGGTGGCGGCCCTGCTGCTGGTCGTCCCCGCCCTGCTGTCCGAGGCCCGGCTCGCCAGGGCCGATCCGGCCGTGCCCGCCGTCGACCAACCGAAGTCATAGCCCTGCGATGAAGGGACAGTCGTGATTGCTGTAGAGAATGAGGCCGCCCTGGTCGGCATGGCGGTGTTCCGTGCCGCCGCCGAGGTGCGCAACCGGACCGTCGTCACCGCGGGCGGGGAGCGCCACCCGGTCTCGCCGGTGTCGGGCGGGTTCGTCGCACTGCGTCCGCGCGGATTCGAGCAGGACCTGACCGCGTCGCTCGGTGCCCTCGGCTGGGGGCGCCCGGTGGCCTTCGTCGGGGACCAGTGGGGGCTGGCAGGGTTCGCCGCCGCGGCCACCGAGTCCGCCCTGCTGGAGGCGCCGTCCGGGGCCGCCCGGACGGGAGTGTCCTTCGTGATGCCCGACGCGTTCCTCGCCCGCAGGAAGTCGGCCATCGAGCGTCGGCTGGAACGATGTCGCACGAAGCCGCGGGGTGCCGTCCAGACCGTCCACGCGGTCGGGGTAGGCCCCTGGACCGTCGCAGACCCCGCAGAGGCCGTCCGGGCGCTCGAAGGCGTCGAGGACATCGTCATGTCGGACTGGACGCACGCCAACACCTTCCCGCTGCTGCCCGACCACGACCGGCTGACCGCACACGTCCTGCCGTACGAGTTCGGCGACTTCGACGCCAACATCCACCACGTCGACGACGCGTTGCGCGGCCTCCACGAGAAGGGGGTCGACCGGGTCGGCCTGCTCATCGAGGGGAATCCGGACACCTACGACGTCCTGGACGGCCTTCCCGTCACCAACCGGGAGATCAGGGTCACCCCCGGTGTGCCGATCGGCCTGCTCGCCGCCTCCCACAACGCGGATCGCTTCCGCACCGACCCGTTCGCGCGCTCCTTCGCCTACTTCTCGGGCCTGCACAGTCGGCACAAGCTCCCCGCCGAGCAGTTCCTCGGCGAGCTCACCTGCTACCTCGCCGCCGGAATCACCTGCGTGCTGGTCGAGATGTACAAGGGCGACGTCGAACTCGCCCTGCGCGCCGCCCGGCTGAGCGGACGTCCGGCCACCGCCGTGCTGATGAGCGACTACTTCTCCGGCTCGGAGAACACCCTCGTCCTGAACCGGCCCGACGCCGAGGCCGCCCATCACGCCGCCGAGGCCACCCGAGGCGGCCTGTGCACCATGCTCATCACCGACGAGGAACTGCGATGACCTCCGCGCCGACCCCCGGCCCCGCCCTGCCCGCCGTCCTCTTCGACGCCGCCGACACCCTCGTCGAGCTCGTGCCCGCGATACCCGAGCTGCTCTCCACCGCCTGGCTCGGCCGGGACGGGGCCCCCGACACCACCGCCGTCCGCCAGGCGCTGTGGGCCATCGGCTCCGAAGGCGACTGGCCCGACGACGAACCCGACCCCGAGCGACGACTCGCCATGTGGAGCCGGTTCTGCCGCGAGGCGCTGCGCAGGGCCGGGGGCAACGCCTCGGCCGAGGCGGCCGAGCGCGCGGCCCGGCACATCCTCGACCCGGCCCGGTACCGTGCCTACCCCGACGCCGTACCGTGCCTGCGGGCCCTGCGCGCGGCCGGCCACCCGCTCGCCCTGGTCTCCAACTTCGACCGGTGGCTGCGCGACATCCTCGACGGCACCGGCCTCACGGGGCTCTTCGACACCGTCGTCATCAGCAGCGAGGTCGGGTTGGAGAAGCCCGGACCGGAGATCTTCGTCCTTGCCTGCGAACGGCTCGGCCGTCCACCGGGGGAGTGCGTCTTCGTCGGCGACTCGGTCGTCATCGACGTCGAGGGAGCCCAGAGGGCGGGTCTGCATCCAGTCCTGCTCGACCGCTACGCTCGCTTCCCCGGCTTCACGGGCCCCCGCGTCACCACCCTGGACGGCTTCGCGGCCCTGGCCACCCATCTCCCGATCCCCGCCGGAAGGACCGCCCAGTGACGACAGACCCCCGACACGGCGAGCCGGACACCCACGAGCTGGACACCCACGAGCTGGACACCCACGAGGTGGCCGTCCGGGTGGCCCGGGAACGCGGGATCGAACTGCGCGGCCTCGCCGGGGAGGGCGTGGACTTCGCCGTCTACCGCGCCCACTGCGCCACCCACGGCGAGGTCGCCCTGCGCGTTCCCCGGCACCGGGTCTACTCCGCGCCCTACGGGCGGGTGGAGGCCGGTGACCTCGTCCGCCAGGAGCACGAGATCGCCGGGCTCCTCGCCCGCCAGGGCCTGCCCACCGCCCCCGCGCTCGAACTGATCACCATGGCGGACGGCCTCGTCGTCTCCCTCGCGGGCTACGTGCGGCACGACGGGCTGACGGTTTCCCCGAAGGAGGTCGGTGCGTTCCTGGCGGCCCTCCACCGGGTGGAGCCACCGTCGATCGAACTCGCCTACCAGGAGCCCGGGGACTTCCCGTCCTTCCTCACCACGCGGCTGGTGACCCGTCACGCGACCCTGCGCGGGTTCGCCCCCGACCTGCCCGAGCTGCCCCATCCCGACGGGATGCGCGCGGTGCTCGAAGCCGAGGAGGGCGAGCCGCGCCTGCTGCACCTGGACGTCCGTCGGCAGAACCTGCTCGGCAGCGGGGGGCGGCTCACCGCCGTCGTCGACTGGTCCAACGCCCTGGTCGGCCCGGTCCTGATGGAGCTGGCCAGGGTCGCCGAGTACGCCAGGCTGGCGGACAACGGCATCGACGCGGACGGCATCCTGGCCGGCTACGCGGACTCGGCCGAGCTGCCCGACCTGTACTCCAGGGCCGCCCTCCTGCACCGGCTCGACACCGTCGTGATGCTGGCGCTGGTCTTCCACTCGGTGGCCCCCGACCCGGCCCGCGCGGCCGATCTGACCGCCCGCGCCCGCCACCTGCTGGAGCGCCTCCGAGGCTGAACCGCCACACGGCCGGCGTCCGACACCGGACACCTTGATCATCCTGTGGGACTGCACCGGCGACCCGAACGAGAAGTTCCAGCTCATCGCCGTACAGGCCTGACCGTAACTCCGGATCAAGAGTGGTGGGGTGACCGTGGCCGGATGCCACGGTCACCCTTCCGGTTTCAGCCGGTTCGGCCGATTCGGCCGTGAGCGGCCCGTGGAACGCGCCGTCGCCCCACCGTCGGCGGCGAGGTACCGCGCGGACGTGAGGTCCCGGGGGATGCCGGATTCGTTGGCGCTGGTGCCAATGGTGATGGCCAAGCCCTTCTGGTTCGTGGCACGGCTGTACATGGCGGTCAGCGGGCTGAGGACCAGCACGACCGGTGCGTTGCGGTCGAGGACGGCCTTCCCGCCACGGATCGTGGGCGGTGCCGGTGACCGCGATCGTCCAAGTCCGGGTGCCCCCGTCGGATCGTCGCGCGCGCAGCCGAGGCAGACGCGCGTGTCGGGCGATGCGACTGCTGCGGGCAGGTGTCACTGCGGCGGCCTGCGAGTCTTGCCGTCACCATGCACTGCGGTGGTGCTGCTCGTACGCCGTCGGGCGTCGCCAACAGCGGCGTTGGCGCTGTCCGCCGGTTCACGGCATCCGGTCGGAGCCGCAGCCGCCGGTACGGCGGGCTCCGCCTGGTGGCCTGGCCTCCGCTGAAGTACGGCGGCGGTGCGCACGACCGCCGCCGTACCCGCCAGTACCCACAGCGGGTTCAGCCGAACAGCTGCCGCCGGCTCAGCACCTCGTCGGCGATCCCGTAGGCGACGGCCTCCTCGGCGGTGAGCACCTTGTCCCGGTCCATGTCCGCGCGCAGCGTCGCCACCTCGTGGCGGGTGTGCCGGGCCAGGACCTCCTCCACCTGCGAGCGGATCCGGACCATCTCCTTGGCCGCGAGGCTGAGGTCGGACACCGTCCCCTGCCGGCCGCCGCTGGCCGGCTGACCGAGCAGGACCCGCGCGTGCTGGAGCACGAAGCGCCGTCCCGGGTCCCCGCCGGCCAGCAGCACCGCCGCCGTCGAGGCCGCCTGGCCGACGCAGAACGTGGAGACCGGCGTCTGCACGAACGTCATGGTGTCGTAGATCGCCATCAGTGAAGTGAACGATCCGCCAGGCGAGTTGAGGTAGATCGAGATCTCGCGCTCCGGGTTCTCCGACTCCAGGTGCAGGAGCTGCGCGATGACCACGTTGGCGACGCCGTCGTCGATCTCGGTGCCGAGGAAGACGATCCGCTCGTTCAGCAGCCGGCTGAAGACGTCGTAGGACCGCTCGCCCTGCGCGGTGCGCTGGACGACGTAGGGAACCGTGTACGAGCCCATGTCACAGCCCCATCCGTCGGCGGGAGGAGGCCGGACGGATGTCGGCGACCGACTCCACCACCCGGTCCACGATCCCGTACTCCCTGGCCTGTTCGGCGGTGAACCAGCGGTCCCGGTCGCCGTCGCGCGCGATCGTCTCCTCGCTCTGCCCGGTGTGCTCGGCGGTGATCCGCTCGATGGCCCGCTTGGTGAACTGGAGGTTCTCCGCCTGGATCTCGATGTCCGCGGCGGTGCCGCCGATGCCGGCCGAAGGCTGGTGCATCATGATCCGCGCGTTCGGCAGCGCGAACCGCTTGCCGGGCGAGCCCACGGCGAGCAGGAACTGGCCCATGCTGGCGGCGAACCCCATCGCCAGCGTGGAGACGTCGTTCGGGATGAGCCGCATGGTGTCGTAGACGGCGAGCCCCGCGCTGACCGACCCGCCGGGGCTGTTGATGTACAGGCCGATGTCGGAACGCGGGTCCTCCGCCGACAGCAGCAACAGCTGTGCGCACACCCGGTTCGCCGACACGTCGTCGACCTGGGTGCCGAGGAGGACGATCCGCTGGGCGAGCAGCTGCGCCGCGAGGTGGTCGTCGAAAGGGCTGGGCGGGGTGTCGCCCTCCCCCGCGCGGGGCGGGGGCGTGGTGAGTGGAGCCATCTGCTCTCCCTGGTCGGGGCGGAGTTGCCGTCCACTCCACTGTCGACCCGCGAGCGCTCCCCGATGCCGTCCTTCTGCCCGCCGCAGATTCGCCACGGGCAGAGCCGGGAGCCGGGCCCCGGCCCGCGTCAGCGCGGGTAGGTGCGGAACCTCGCCTTGCGCAGGCGGTACCACCGGGCGACCGGATCGCCCGGCCAGTCGTCCGATCCGTCCTCGGCTCCGTCCTCAGCTCCGTCCTCGTCGAAGCCCTCGGGCACCGCGCGGGCCATCGCGTCGCGCGCCTTGAGCAGGAGGTCCCGGCCTTCCCACCAGGGCTCGGCGTCCCCGCCTCCCGGCAGTCCGTCCGGTCCCGCCACCAGTTCCGCACCGGCTTCCAGCGCCTCGGCCAGCCTGGCCAGACTGTCGCGCAGCACGGCCGCGATCTCCCGCGGATCCGGATCGTCCAGCCCGCGGTAGGAACAGTGGTGATCCATCGCGTAGGAGAACACCTGGATGGCGTCGGCCAGTTCGCGGACGGCGTGGTCGCCGACGGGGCGGTCCAACTCGGAGGTGTCGTTCATGGTGCCCTTCGGTCCCGGCCTGCGGTCAGCAGCCCGAAGGCTACCGGCGCTCTACCCCGAAGGCACCGGGGTTTCCGGCCGGTGCACCGGCACCGGCAACCCGGCGCGCGCCGCCCCTCGGCCCGGCAGGCTCGGGAGTCGCTCCAGGGCGATCCCGACGCCGCCGCGGTACGCGGCGAGGCTCCGCTCGGTGTGCCCGCCGGCCGCTGAGCGCGACCCGGCCGCCGTCCGCGGTGAGCAGTGTGCAGGACATCGAGCGGGTGAAGGGGGAGTCCGGTACGGCGGCCTGCCACCGGCAGGTCGGGCCGAAGTCGGCTGGGCCGATCAGGAAACCAACGGCCGCTGGCACGACGGACCCCCGTTCTGAACCGCGAGGTCGGCTTGCCTGGTGGCCAGGCGAGCGGGCCGACCCCGTCGGCTACGCGCAGGTGTCACGTATATCGGCACACTGAGTCCTGCCGCGGACCGCACGGTTCCGTGGCTCTATCAGCGCTCTGGACTGCAGCCCGGGCAGATGTTGTCGTCGTTGAACTCAAAAGTGCATGTCGCTCGGCTGTAGATGGTTGGACCTGCAGACAGTGCACAGGTCCCCGCCGCAGTTTCCGCAGCCCACGTAGCGGCCGCCGGCGTACTCGTAACGCCGCTTCTCAATCCATGGGGCATCACATGTCATACCGGGTCTCCCTCCAGCGAGATCATCTCCGTTCGCCTCGGGGTAACGAGTGCACCCACACGATGGTTGCAGGAGGCAGGACGTACAGCCGCCGAGGGTTCTCCGCGCCTGCGGCAGGCCTTGAGGGTGGCCGGGACGGCCGGCGGCAGGCCACTCGGCGGCTCCCACTCGCCGCCGACAGCTCCGTCCACCCGCACACCCGCCCGCGGCTGCCGAGCGGATGCCAGATGGGTGCGGACGGTCCGCGCTGGACCGGGTCCTCGATCCGGGCGGCGACGGCCGGGACAGCGGCCGGCATCTCGGCGACGGCCGGGTTCTCCTCGGCGGCCAGCCGCGGGTCCGCCACCGCCGAGCGCACCCCGGGGGCCGCCATGCCGACCAGGACCACCAGCAGCCACGGGAAGGAGCGCCGGCGCCGCTCCCACGCCCGGCCCCGGCCGTCCGGACCCGATCGCTCCCACAGTCGGGCGCAGGCCGCCGGCTGCGCCGCGGTTTCCTCGGTGCCGACCCCGGGGCGGTGCCGTTCGACGCCGGCGCCTGGCGGATCCACTGGACCTGAACCTGGGCCTGGGGCCCGGGCACCGGCGCTGGCCGCCCCGAGCACGACGGCCAGGGGACGATGCGGTGCTCACCGTGCTGCTCATCGGCCCTCGCTGTTGCCGCCGCCACGCTCGCGCGGCGCCGCTCCGGCGCCCGTGCCGCGGCACAGGCCTCTGCTGACGGACCCTTTCGAGTACCAGGTCAGCGCGAGCGGCTGAGCAGCTCGGCCGTCTCGGCCCGTCGGTTCCAGGCGATGACGGCCAGCGGCACCATGAAGATGAACGGGGTCCCCGCGTTCTCGCCGTGCATCGCGGTGAGCTGGGTGACGAACGCGAACGCCAGGAAGACGATCAGTGCCGTCGCGGCCGGCCCGGCCAGCCGACGGACCAGCAGGCCGACCGCTCCGGCCAGTTCCACCAGTCCGGTCAGGTACATGAACCAGTGCCCTGCCCCGATGGCGTCGAAAACGGTCGTGGCGGCGGGGAGCGCGAGCAGCTTGGGCAGCGCGCTGGCCAGGGCGAAGAAGAGCGCGAGCAGGATTCGCAGCGTCCAGACCACCCGGACCACGGCCGTGCGGGACTTCGTGGCGGTGGCGGTGGTCGTGGTGGCGGTGCTGGACATTTCAGGTCTCCCTGGTCGGCTGTCGTTGCTTTCTCGGGTTTGACC
Organism: Kitasatospora sp. NPDC057518; assembly: GCF_042802075.1. Lineage (NCBI taxonomy): Bacteria > Bacillati > Actinomycetota > Actinomycetes > Kitasatosporales > Streptomycetaceae > Kitasatospora > Kitasatospora sp. NPDC057518. Next base: position 3,518 of record NZ_JBHVEU010000012.1, on the reverse strand, counting down.
GCCGCTACCGCCTGAACTCATCGCTCTCGGGAGGAAAAGTCTTCCGGCAGCCCCACCTCCAGTGCCGGCGGCTCGCCGCTGACCCGCGCCACCCCGGCCCGCGTGCCCACCGCTACCACGCCCTGCCCGGCCACACCGGCCACCGCGTCTTCGACTCCTGCGTCGAGAACGGCGCCTCCCCCCGGTGGCGGGCACCCGGCAGCGCGCGGGGGCGCCAGCCGCGTGCACGACCAGGAGCTCCGGGTCCAGGGCCCGTACGTTCCCCGGAACGACCAGCCGGATGAGGTCGAGCCGGCCCGCCGACCCCTGCGGCCCACCCCTCTATCTCCAATGACCATTGTTCCTAGAATGGCCGCATGGAGCACATCGAAGCGATCGCCGCCCTGCACGACCCCGTGCGCCGCCGCCTCTACGCGTACGTGGCGGCCCAGGGCCGCGAGGTGGGCCGGAACGAGGCGGCGGAGGCCGTCGGGGTGGCGCGGACACTGGCGGCGCACCACCTGGAGAAGCTGGTCGAGGCCGGGCTGCTGGAGAGCGGCAGCCGCAGGCTCACCGGGCGGTCGGGGCCGGGGGCGGGGCGGCCGGCGAAGGTGTACACGCGGACGCGCGCCGAGCGGGTGGTCTCGCTGCCCGCGCGCGACTACCGGACGGCCGCCGAACTGCTCGCCGAGGCCGCCGAGCGGGCCGGGCTGGACGACGGGCTGCGCGCGGCCGCGCGGCGGCGGGGGGAGGCCGAGCGCGGAGCGGCCGCGCCCTGCGGGGGGCTCGACGAGGCCGTCGCGCTGCTGGCCGCCCGCGGGTACGAACCCCGCCTGGAGGAGGGGGCCATTCGCATGCGCAACTGCCCCTTCCACTCCGTCGCCGAGCGCTTCCCACCCCTCGTCTGCGGCATGAACCTCGCCCTCCTGGAGGGACTTCTCGGCGCGGACGGCGCCCTCCGTGCCCGGATGGACGCCCGGCCCGGGGAGTGCTGCGTGGTGGTCGAGCCTTCTAAAAACAATATTGATTGACATAGAAAGAAGGCCCGTGCTGGGATGGCGCCATGACCTCCCACCACCTCGCCCAGTTCAACGTCGCCACGCTCCGCCACCCCGTCGACGACCCGCGCATCGCGCCGTTCGTCGACCTGGTCTCCCCGGTCAATGCCGCCGCCGACACCGCCCCCGGCTTCGTCTGGCGGCTCGCCGCGGACGGGAAGGACGACGCGACCGCCCTGCGCCCGGCGGGCGAGGACGTCATCGTCAACATGTCGGTGTGGGAGAGCCGGGAGGCGCTGTGGGAGTTCACCTACCGCAGCGGGCACCTGGAGGCGATGCGGCGGCGGCGTGAGTGGTTCGAGCGGAACGTCGAGGCGCACCTGGTCCTGTGGTGGGTCCCGGCCGGGCACCTGCCGGACGTCGACGAGGCCCTGGAGCGACTGGCCGACCTGCGCGCGAACGGCCCCTCCCCGCGCGCCTTCGCCTTCAACTCCCCCCGTACTCCGGACGGAGCCGCACCACACCCGGGCGCGTGAGCGGGCCGCTCCTCCGCCACCGCCGAGCGGACCCGGCGTCCGCCGTGCTGGCCAGGACCACCAGCAGCCGCGGGAACGAACGCCAGCGCTGCTCCTCGCCGAGCCCGCGGTGTACGCGGGCTCGGCGGCGGGCCGGTACACCCCAGCCTGGCCGGCGGGCAGCTCCGGGGCGGGGACGAGGCCGAGCGGGCCGCAGGCCTCGCCGCGGGCGCGGGCGCCGGCGACGAAGGCGGCGTGGATCCGGCCGACGTCGAGCAGCGTCGAGCAGGTGCTCGCGCTCGTGCCCGCCCGGCGCCAGAAGGGATGCCGGGCGGGCCGGTTCAGCGCAGCACCTCCAGCTCCGGCCAGTCGTCGCCGGGCCGATCGAGGAAGCCGGTGGGCCGCCCCGTCAGGTACCGCGCGAAGAAGGCGGCGACGGCGGTGCGCTGGGCGGCCAGGGAGCGCCGGGGGTCGACGGTGCCGATGAGTCCGGCCGCGTCGGGGACCGGGAGGCGGCGGACGAGCTGGGGCAGGAGGACCTGGAGGTCGGTGTACGAGCCGTGGGCGGCGTTGCGCAGCCGCAGGGCATGCCGGGGGCCGGTGGACGCCGCCCAGCACGAGGCCCAGCTCGGTTCGGTGCGCAGGGTCTTCGTACCGGAGGCCATCAGCAGGAAGGGCTTGGCGAGGCCGCTGTCGGCGACGGGTCCGAGGAGGGCACCGTCGAGGTCGGCCGCCGCGCGGACGCGGGGCTCGTCGTGGGCGAGCTGGGCGGCGACGGAGCCGCCGAGGGACTGCCCGAGCACGCCGGTCCTGGCCGGGTCGGCGGCTTCGGCGAGCCCGTCCGGGAGCGGGTCGGTGCCGGTGTCGGGGCGGTCCCCGCGGGCGAGGCGGTCGAGTGCGCCGAGGACGAAGCGGGCGTCGGCGAGGCGGGCCCGGGAGTGCCCGGCGAGGAGGGCGGCGATGACCTCCGGGGTGAGGTCGTCGGGGAGCGGGAGGGCTCGTTCGACACGGCCGCCGGGGAACTCGACCTGTTCGGCCTCGTACGTGGAGTCGAGGGTGACGACGAGGTGGCCGCGGCTCGCCAACTCCTCGACCAGGGTGGTGCCGAGGGCGCGCGAGCCGCCGTCGCCGGGGGAGAACAGCACCACGGGCAGCCGGCCGGCGCGGCGGGCGACGGGCGCCCCGGTGCGGGCGTGGGTCCTGAGCCCCCGCCAGTCGGCGGCGCCGGCGGGGACACCGAGGGCCGGTGCGGAGTGCGCGTCCCAGTCGGCCGCCGCGGCCGGGGGCAGCCAGGGGGCCGTCGGGTGCCCGGCGCCGGGTTCCGCCGGGTACCAGAGGCCGGCCATGAGCTCCCGGTAGGGCTTGGCGGGGAGGAGGGGGTCGGGGCGGCTGTCGTCGACCAGGTGCAGCGCGACGGTGCCGACGGGCCAGGGCCCGGTGGGCGCGGGCAGGCGCAGCGGGACGGGGGCGGCGGGGCCGTGTCCCCCGGCCGGGGCGGCGGCCACGGTGGCGAGCGCGGCGACGCCGAGCGTGCCGAGCAGGGCGCGGCGGGTCGGGGGCATGGTCGGGGGCATGGCGCGTACTCCTCGGGCGGTGCGGCTGCGGGGTCGTCACCAGGGTTCCGCCGCCGGGGGTGCGGGGCGCCCTGCCGGGGGACGATCCCGCCGGTGGGCACGGGTCGCCCCGGCGCGCGTTCGCTCCTCCGCGCGGAGGAGCCCCCGGTGTCCCGGGGTCTCCCTCGGTGTCCGCCGGCGGGCGGACGCCTTCGCGGGTGCGAGGGCCCTACCGTGGGGCTCCGGCGAGGACGCCGGACGACGCGGACGCGAGGACGGACACGATGACCGAGACCGGCGCGGTACGGACGGGCCCGCCGGGAGCCCTCGCCCGGCTGCCGGGGCGGGTGCCGCCCCTGGTGGCGGACGCCGCGCTCGCGGCGGCCCTGTTCCTGGTGACACTCGGGCCGGGGCGGGTGGCGAACGGTACGGACTTCGCGCTGCAGACCGCCCTGGTGCTGCCGTTGGTGTGG